>JAJAZE010000571.1 GCA_026785925.1 Pyrinomonadaceae bacterium | reverse complement strand
GTTTTTAGCCGATCTCGGCGTGATGTCGAGCGGCGTTGATAAACTCATCAAATCGGCTTACAAAATGCTCGGTCTAATGAGTTATTTAACCGCTGGAGAAAAGGAAGTTCGCGCGTGGACGATTCCGATTGGCACGAAAGCACCGGCGGCGGCGAGCGTCATTCACTCGGACATCGAACGCGGCTTTATTCGCGCCGAAATCGTTTCCTACGCGGATTTAATTAACGCCGGGTCTGAAAAAGAAGCCAAAGAAAAAGGCTTGACGCGGCTTGAAGGCAAAGAATACATAATGCAGGAAGGCGACATCGTGAATTTTCGTTTTAATGTTTGATTTTCGGTGGTAAAATCTTTTCGAGGTGCGCGAAAAATGAATGTTGCGTTAAAAGAAAACTTAAAAGAAAACTTAGCCGAAGTATCGGACGAATTGCCGGTCGAACTGCTCGCCGAAGTAGTTGACTTTGCCGAATTTCTGCGCGAAAAGGAACGCCGGCAACGAGCGGAAGCAAAGCCGAAGAAGAAGCGAATCGCCGGACTGCATCAAGGTCAAGGTTGGATCAGCGATAATTTTAACGATGAATTGGGCGACGAATTTTGGTTTGGTGAAGATTTCGGAATAATCAAAAAAGACGATGAATCTGCTGCTTGATACGCACATTTTTATTTGGTGGGAAATCGAAATTTATAAACTTTCCGCCAAACGATTGCAAATACTGGAAGACGAAGATAATGTGCTTTTTCTCAGTCTTGCCAGCCTTTGGGAATTGCAGTTAAAAATTCAGAACGGCAAGTTTGAGTTTCCAAAACCTCTGCCCGAAATCATTCGGGGACAGCAAAACATTAACGACTTGCGAATTTTGCCCATTACATCCGCACATATCTACGAACTCGAAAATCTGCCGTTTCATCACAAAGACCCGTTTGACCGTCTGCTGATTTCGCAGGCGACGGTCGAAGATTACACGCTCGTCACCGACGATCCGAAGTTTTCCGCTTATTCTGCGAAATTGGTTTAAACGTCGAAAACTCGACATCAGAACTGCGATTTGCTATTCTGATAACAATGAAATTCCGGCGAATAACAAAACGAATTTTTACCGCCGCGCTCGCCGTTTGGTTGAGCGGCATCGTTTTGGTTGTTTGCTGTAAAATGCCGACGGTAAACGCGGAAAGTTCGGCGATGGAAAGTTGTCCGCTGGCTAAAAAAGGCGATTGTAAAAAATCTTCCCAAGAGAGTTCGAGCGAATCTTTCGGACACGAATCACAGACTTTCGATTGATGCGCGCTTCCGGCGAAGGTTTTCGACAAAGCCAGAAAAATTGAAATTCAACCGCCGATGGCGGAAGTTACCGAAACGGTAAAAATTGTTGCGCCGAAATTTTCGTTTCTCAAATCAGTTGTTAAGAAACAGGAAATCTATCAATCTTTTGTCCGCAATCGCGGCAGCACTTATTTAAGTAATCGTGTTTTTAGAATTTAAAGCGAAGTTGTTAAGAAACGTCAATCAATCGCTGATTGGCAAAATTTATAACTCGAATTGTGAATGATAAGGAAACAACAAAATGAAGAAAAAATTCTTAACGATATTCAGTCTCGTCTTTGTTCTGGCATTTGCCGTTGCGGTTTATGCTTTTAATCAAACCGGCGTTTCAGCGAAAGCCGCTGATTCGTGCTGTGCGAAAAGCGACAGTTGCCCGTTGAAAGGCAAAAACGCTTCAACCGACACGGCTAAAACGGAAGGTTCGTGCTGCGACAAAGCCGATTGCTGCTGCAAAGGCGATTCGTGTCCGATGAAAATGAGCGGTGAAAATGCGGCGGATTGCTGCGGCAATTGCTGCGGCGGCTCGTGTCCGATGAAGCAAAAACAAACGACGGCAACTGCCGTGCAGATGGAAAACGAAAGTTGTTCGCACAAAACAGCCGGAGTTTAATCCACTTTCAAATCAGTAGAAAAGACGGCGTATGTTAAAATTACGCCGTCTTTTGCTTTTTAAAATGCCTTTGAAAAAATGTCTGGAATACTTTATCTCGTCGCCACGCCCATCGGAAATCTCGCCGACATTTCCCAACGCGCTCTGGAAACTTTGCGGACGGTTGATTTAATTGCCTGCGAAGATACGCGCCACACCGGAAAGCTGCTCAATCATTTCGGCATCAAAAAACGTCTGGTCAGCTATCACGAACATAACGAGAATGCGCGAACGGAAGAATTTGCCGAACTTTTGATGGAAGGCAAATCAATCGCCGTCGTCTCGGATGCCGGAACGCCGGGCGTTTGCGATCCGGCGTTGCGCGTCGTTCAAAAGGCTCACGAAATCGGCGCGAAAGTCGTTTCGATTCCCGGCGCGGTCGCCTTTGTCAACGCGCTCGTTGTTTCCGGTTTGCCGACCGATTCGATATTCTTCGGCGGCTTTCTGCCGTCCAAAAAAAATGATCGGCGCAAGCGTTTATCTGAAGTTGCGGCGATTCCGGCGACGCTCATTTTTTACGAAACGCCGCATCGTCTGGCAAAAAGTTTGGTTGATGGTCTGGAAGTTTTGGGCAATCGTAAAATCGCCGTCGTGCGGGAAATCACCAAACTGCACGAAGAAATCGTTTTGGGAAGTCTCGAACAATTGGCGGAAAGATTTTCCTCGAACGATGTAAAAGGAGAAATTGTTTTAGTGATTGACCGTGAAGAAATTCAAGGTTCAGCGTTCAAGACTCAAGGTTTAAAGTCAATCACCGAGCGCGTCGCCGAGTTGGAAAATGAAGGTGTTGACCGCAAACTCGCGCTCAAAAAGGCGGCAAAAGAGTTCGGTTTGCCGCGTTCGGAAGCGTATCGCATCTGGCAGTCGGAAAAGTGAAAGCGGATTACGAATTTCAAATTACGAATTACGAATGCAGACTAAAATTTGTAATCCGTAATTTGAAGCTCATTTTTTCTCGTCGAAGCGGAAATAAAAAACAAACTGCCCTAAAACAAAACGAAACAAATTTTTCTCATATTTCAAAACCGACAAAATTCAAATAAATCTGCGGGCGAACAACTCTCGCCCGTCAAATTATAAACGGTCTTTTCTTCTTTCGATTATTTCCTGAGTAATCTTCGGGACATTTGAGAAGAAATTGTATCCGGTCAGATTCTCAACTTCGTTGACCGAAACTCTGAACTGCCGCCACACCGCGTTAATGTCGAGCGGCGGAAAATTAGGGACGATAATTCCGACGGCGCGCGTTCCTTTCGTTACGCGCTGCAAATCGTTCGTTCCGTTCGGCAAAAAGAGCGCGACTTTCCAGGTATATTGCGGAACGACGACTCTGCCTTGAGCAACTGTTCCGATATTTCCGACCACGCCGGAGACGATGTAAATTTCCTGTCCGATTTGCGCCTGCGTCCGGCAGTAAGATTCAAAATCTTCCCACGCGCCCTGATTATTGGCGGCAGTCTGCGGAACCATATTGGTCATCAAAAACGTCGCCGAATTATCGGGAATCGAGCGCGTCCGGTCGCCCGAAGGTGACATATGTCCGCGATCATAGCCCGAACCCGAATAGTCGGTATCGGTCACTTGATACCAACCGACGGGCAGAGCCGGATCAGGGCGAAAATCATCTTGGCGCGGCGCAGTTCCGAGCCAACTCAAATCGAGTCGCCACGCCACCCAATTTGCCGTCGCGCGGCTTCGGTTATAGGCGATGGTGTATTGCGGCTTAACCATCAAGTAATTATTTTCATTGGCGACATCGTTGGTCGCGCCGCTCGGATTGCCGAGCAGCAGCGGATCGTCGTTTGGCAAAGGCGCGTTGACCGTCAAACTGATTATCGCATTGGCAGTGCGCCCCTGCGCGTCGGCGGCAACGACCGGTATATTGCGCTGTCCGCCCGCGACATCGGCGGGAATCGTGTAGCGAAATGAAAAAATGTTGTCGCCCGGCGTGACATCGCCGTTCGTGCCGTCGTCGTAAAAAATCTGCGCTGCCGAGCCGCCGACATTCGTCAGATTTCCGGTCACGGTGATTCCGCTGCTCGGCGGCGTGTCGGCGGGGAAAACTCTGACTAAAAATGTCGTCGTGCCGCCGGGCGAAACCGTATTCGGATTGGCTGAACCGTTGGCGGCGAGCGTGTTTCCACTTCCGGTGCAGACGTTTAACGGACTGCTCGAATTGCGCGGCGCGGGCGCGGCAATCGTAAAATTGGCATTGTTGTCGTCAGTATCTACGCAGCCGCCGCCGATGCGAATGCCGGCGGTCACAATATTTAAATCCGGTGTGCGATTCGTCTCAAAACAGCTTGCCGAAGCTCCGTAACCGACAAAGTCAACGATAGTCGGATCAGTTAAAGGACAATTTGAGGCGGGAAGCTGCGCCGCCGAATTGACCAGAGCCAGCTTTCCGGTCGTCCCGGAAAGATTGGGAATAAAAGTGTTTGTTCCGACCGTCACGGGCGGCGCGATCAAATTCGGTGTCGGCAGTGCGCCGCCGCTCGCACCGCTCGAAGCATATTGAATCAGATAATACTGTCCGGGCTGCAGCGTGAAGTTGGAGAGCGGCGTGACCAGCCAATTGGTTCCGGTCGCCGAAGCATATTGCACCGACCAGCCGTTTAAGCTCACCGGCTGACTTCCGCGATTAAAAAGCTCGACGAAATCGTTCGTGAATTGGGCATTGCCGCTGCCGCCGCCGCCGTAAAGCTGGCTGACGACGATGTTCGGCGAAATCAGATTGCTTTCCGCTGTTTGACTAACTTCATTCTGCGCGGCAGTCTGAAAATTCAAACCGAACGGCACGGCGAGCAGACATAAACTCAATGCAATAAAATAAAATCGTTTCATTTGATAAAAAGTCCTTTTGGTATTCAACAATTCGGGATTGGGAAAATTGTCGGTTATCTAATGATTATCACATTTCCCTTCGATTGAGTAACTGAGACGTGTTTGTTCAGAAGAATTTAAAACCGGAAGCTGATCCGCAAAAAACTGTGGAGCGTCAGTAATTTTCGTTTTGTTTTAATCAGCTCGTTCAATTTATTCCGAATCAAACGATTTATCACGCTTTCGCTGCACCGTATTTTTATTCAAAATCTATCGTTTCGATTTTAAGAAAGGCGCGTTTAAGCGAAACATTTAATTCCCGGCAAGTGTCTCTGACTTCGTTGAGTTTATCAGGCGAGATACGGCGAAATGAAAGCAAAATTTCCTCGATCTCGTTTTCGCGGCAGATTTTCACCAGCGAACCGTTGCCGCCGTAGACTTTCAAACCGTTGATGACTTTGCCTTGTTTGAGCGGGTCGTCGTCAACAAATCCGACGGGCGAATAATTCCATTCGGGATTATTATTGAGTTCGCGCAGAATCATTTCGCCGCCGTCGCCCGCGCCGTAAATTAAAATTTTCCGCCCCTCGCCCGGATTCCCGGACGGCAGAAGCTGCCGGAAAAATCGAAAAGCTAAACGGCTGCCAGCTAAGGCAAAGAACAAAATCAGCGCGTCCACGACGAAAACCGCTCGTGAAAAAAATTCAAAACGATAAAAAAGCAGCAGTGCCAGAACGCTCAGAACCGAACCCAGTGCCACGCCTTTTGAAAAGGAAAAAAGGTCGCGGACACTCGTATATCGCCAAATTCCGCGATACACGCCGACGATCAGAAACGCGAACAATTTCAGAACAATCAGAAACGGCAGTGACTTAATAAAAAGTCCCCACGCCTCGCTCGTTTCAAACGCCCCAAAAATCAGCAGATACGAAGCGTAATAAGCCAGCGTGATCAAACAGGCATCGAGTAGAACTTCAAAAATGCGTCGTTTGTGCGAAAGGCTAACTAAAAAACCGAAACCCGCGTGATTTTGCAGCGCGAGTTCTTCTTCCTGTTCCTGATAGACTTTTACTTTTGCCAGATAAACGCCGATCAGCGTCAAAATTACGGTGAAAACCGCAATCAATGCGAGACTTTGAATTGCTTTGAGTTCACGGACGAACAGCGAAAGCAGACCGCCGAACAATGCCAGCCCGTAGAGCAGCAAGACCGCTTTGCGCTCGGAAAGTCCGAGTGCCACAAGACGATGTGAAGTGTGGTCGCGCCCGCCCTGCGAAGCCTTGCGTCCCCAGAGTTTCCTGAGCAGCGTGACAAAAGTCGTGTCGAAAATCGGCACGAAAAGAATCAGCGCGGGAACGGCGAGAATCGGCACGATGCCGCGCGAACGTCCGCCGACCTCGGTCATCAAAACCGAACTCGCCAGCAGGAATCCGACAAACATCGAGCCGCAGTCGCCCATAAAAATCGAAGCCGGATTAAAGTTGAAAATCAGAAATCCGATTAACGCGCCGATGAAAACCGATAGAAAAAGAAGCTCGTAAAATTGACCGCTCGCGCCGAAACCAATCGCCAGCGAAATGGCGGCAATCGCGGCAATTCCGGCGGAAAGTCCGTCCATATTATCAAGCAGATTAATGGCGTTGGTAATCCCGATCAGCCAAAAAGCCGTGATAGCGATGTTTAGAACATCAACATTCGTCCACGGCAGAACCAACCCGTAACCGACGATCATTGCCACCCCGATAATTTGTCCGACGAGCTTTTGATACGGCTTGATGTGCAGAATATCGTCAATCAGACCGACGATGAAAAGAACCGAACTGCCTGCCATTATTACAAGCGACTGAGAAGTTTTCGGCACGAACGCTACATAAATTGAAACGGTTGCCAGAAAAATAGCCACACCGCCGAACATCGCCGTCGGACGTTTGTGCCAGCGGTCGAGTTTCGGTTTGGCGACAAAACCGAATTTGTGAGTTATCTCGCGCACCAGATAAGTCAGCAACGCCGCCGTCGCCAGACTCATCAGCATAAAGATAAAAGGTTTGTAAGAAACTTCGGACATAGTAATTTAACGTTATTTTACCCTAGATATGTTTGACCATCTAAATAAATTTTTAGAAACTCCTCAATTTCATAACTGCTTTTCCTGATCGTCACAAAATTACGACATTAACAAGTTTCTCTTATTTTGTGAATAACCAAAAACTTATCCGGTAATTAAGTGTGCCAAAGATAGGATTTTATTTCATAACTCATCTTAAATCTATGTTTTTTCAGATTTGCGGTGAAATTTTGCCGTCGGAGCGGGGAGATTTAATATCGGTTTGTTGATCTTTTGGGTCTTGCGGTAAAGTTTAGCGAAAAACTTCAAATTCCAAAACGGCAAACTAACTAGTTCTACTTTGTCAGATTAAAAATTGTTTTCGCCTGAGAATATCAATTTGCCGAACCCGATGTCTCTGGTGTATCGTTTGCATCAGTATTTTCGGCTCATCCAGCTTGTTTTTTAAGATATTGCCAAGCATCAATTTG
>JAJAZE010000570.1 GCA_026785925.1 Pyrinomonadaceae bacterium | reverse complement strand
CCGCCCGCGCATTCGTAGCCGTTGATTACCGCGTCGTAAGCCTTGGCGCGAATTTGTCCGAAAAGCTCGGTTTCTCCGTTTTCGACGGCGCGTTTGAACAACGCTAAATCCTCGTCCATCGGCGACGTGAACGGATGATGCGCGGCGTTGTAATTGCCGGTTTCCTCGTCGTATTCAAACATCGGAAATTCGGTGACGAGCAGCGGTTTGTATGTATTTTTAGTAATCAAATTTTCGCGCTTGGCGATTTCGACGCGCAATGCTCCCAAAGATGCCGCGACAACCGATTTTTTACCGGCGACGGTTAAAACCAAATCGCCAGTTTCAGCTTGAGCGGTTGCAACGAGTTTACCAATCGTTTCCGCGCCCAAAACTTTGAGCAAAGATGATGTCGTTTCCGCTTCGCCTATTTTTATCCAAGCCAATGCGCCCGCGCCGTAGCGTTTGACGAATTCCTGTAGCTCGTCCAAAACTTTGCGCGAATAATCGGCTTTGCCTTTAACGACAATCGCTTTGATTTCGCCTTTGTTTTCTAAAACAGCCGCAAACGGCGCGAAATCCGTCTGACGCAAATCTTCGCTTAAATCCTGCAATTCCATCCCAAAACGCAAATCCGGTTTATCCGAACCGTAACGGCGCATCGCTTCGCTGTATGTCATTCGCGGAAATTGTTCGGGTAAATCAACGCCGATCAACTTCAAAACGCTCGTGAACATTCCTTCGATCACGCGATAAACCATTTCCTGATTGGCAAAACTCATCTCGACATCCAACTGCGTAAATTCCGGCTGGCGGTCAGCGCGCAAATCTTCGTCGCGGAAACAACGGGCGATTTGATAATACTTGTCGAAACCGGAAATCATACAAAGCTGTTTTAAAATCTGCGGCGACTGTGGCAGCGCGAAAAACTTGCTCGTGTGAATTCTGGACGGCACGATAAAATCGCGTGCGCCTTCAGGCGTTGATTTTAAGAGAATCGGCGTTTCGATTTCGATAAAATCCAATTCGTCCATAAACCGGCGAATCTCCCTGACGGCTTTCGCCCGCATTCGGATATTGTGCTGTAACTGCGGGCGGCGCAAGTCGAGATAACGATATTTCAGGCGCGTATCTTCGCTCGCCAGATTTTCTGAACCGGCAACTTCCAGTTGAAACGGCGGCGTTTTCGCATCGTTTAAAATCAAAAGCTCGCTGACTTTAATTTCAATATCGCCCGTCGCCAACTTTGCGTTGCGCGTTCCATCGTCGCGCGAAGCGACTTCACCTTTGACCGCCACGACGAACTCGCCGCGCAGATTTTTCGCTTTCGTGTGAGCTTCTCTGGCGGTTTCTTCGCTGACAACGATTTGCGTCACGCCGTCGCGGTCGCGCAAATCAACGAACGTAAAAATGCCGAAGTCGCGTTTCTTGGCGACCCAACCCATCAAAACAACCTGCTCGCCGATGTGTCGTTCGCGGAGTTCGCCGCACAAATGAGTTTTTTCCAGATTTCCTAAACTGTCCAACATAAAATTTTCTCGTTAAAATTACCGGTCAAAATAAAAAACGCCTTTCGATTCGGCGATAAACGAAAGGCTTTCTAGCAAAATATTTTGTCAGAAGCCGAATCAATTATTAGCGTCGTTAAATCGAATTGCGTTCATAAAAATCCTGTCAAGAATACAAGCGCACCGATGTAAAAGCAAATTGTCGAAAAAATCCGCTTTTTAATTGGTGTAAAAATTCATGATTCGTTCCGCCAAATCAATTCTGCCCCAAAATTCGGAGACGAACATTTTGAAGTCGGAAATGTTTATCCAGAATTTATCGGGAACGCTTTGGTCACGGTTAGCCGGTTGGAAAATCACGATGCCGAGCAAGCCGCCGACTAAGGTTGCGGGAATGAAAATTTGATTGCCGCGAATTTCAAACGTCGCGCCCGCGTGAAATTTGAATTGC
Organism: Pyrinomonadaceae bacterium; assembly: GCA_026785925.1. GTDB lineage: Bacteria > Acidobacteriota > Blastocatellia > Pyrinomonadales > Pyrinomonadaceae. The sequence goes on along the minus strand of JAJAZE010000570.1, from coordinate 223 downwards.
GCGGGCGTTCTGCCGCTCGCGGCGGTTTGGTGAACGAGATGTAAAATTAATGCTTCCGCGCCGCTGATGTTAAATCCGGGAATGATTCTCTTTAATTTATAATCAACCTCTAACGGCATCGGCAACGCTCGCGGCAAACCCATAAACGCCAGCAATCTCCAGTGCCGCTTGATAAAATCCCGGTAGTCGCCGCTTGATAACTCGTCAGTCGCCGGAGATTTTT
>JAJAZE010000569.1 GCA_026785925.1 Pyrinomonadaceae bacterium | reverse complement strand
CCCGTTTAGCTTCGATCAAAGTCAGGGCGGCGATTCCCCAATTGGTCAGCGCACCGACAATGCAGTAACCGCACCAGGCTTTTTCTTTGGTCGGCATTTGATAAAAATACCAGCCCGCGACGGCGGCTTCGACGGTTGCTTTAGCGGCGGCGGCGAGCGGCACGAGCGGTGTTTCCTGAGCGCGGTTTTCGCCGCCGTAAGCCGCCAGCGGGATATTCGCCGCTAAACTCGCCAGCGATAACGCGCCGTCCGGCACGCCGAGCGCGTAAGCCGTCTCCGACGAATTAACTTTGTCCGAATCGAAGCCGTCAATCGGCGGGTCGGGCAAATGTTTGATGACACCGGTTTGAAAAAGCGTGACGGCGGTCATCGCGGCGATTCCGACGAGCGATAATCCGATGACACCGCGCCGCAAATTCAAATCCGAATCGTTCGATTTTTGCAGTTCGTGCCGCAATCGCTGCGGTTTTTTATTTTCAATAACTGATAAATTACTCATTCGTTTTCCCCTCGATTTTTATTTAATAATTTCCAAGCGATTAAACCGCCGACAATGCCGCCGACAGTTAATAAAGTATTTTTCGCCGCCGGATGAATTGACAGCCAGGTGATCGGATCGCTTTTTAACTGCTCATCGTTAAAGCGTCCTTCGACCGTATCGAATTTTCCCATCGGCTCGAACAAACCACCCGCGTATTCACCGTTCTGCGGCTCGTCGGATTTTTGCCCGGCGAAACCGATTAAGCCGGTGATTAGCTCGGCGAGTCGCGGCGAAAATCTTTCGGCTAAAACTACGCCGACACCCGCACCGCCCGCGATCAAATCCGTCACCGGATTTTCGGCGGCGTAAAGAATCGCGTCGGAAACTATCTGCGGATGATAAATCGGCGGCACGGGGCGCGGCTTGAAAGGCATTTTATTTCTGCCTTTATCATAAATCGGCGTGTTGATGGCGGCGGGTAGAATCTGCGTCACCGAAACCGGAATTTCGTCGTGCGCCAGTTCGACGCGCAACGCCTGCACAAAACCGTTGATGCCGTGTTTCGACGCGCCGTAAGCCGATTGAAAGGGAACCGTCCGCCACGCTTCGACGCTCGAAATGTGAATCAACGCGCCGCCGTTTTCTTTCAAATACGGCAGCGCGGCTTTCGCGCCGTAGATTTGCCCCAAAAGATTAACCTCGACTAATCGTTTATATTCTTCCGGTTCGGTTTGTTCGACTTTGGCAAAAATAAACGTCGCCGCCGAGTGAACCCAAGTATCGAGCCTGCCGAATTTTTCGACCGTTTGATCGGCGACCGCTTTAACCTGCTCAAAATTCGCCGCGTCCGCGATTTGATAAAATGCTTCACCGCCTTTATGTTCAATTTCCGCGACGAGCGATTTTAATCCCGCCTCGCTGCGTGCCGAGACGACGACTTTTGCGCCGCGTTCGGCAAAATCAAGTGCGGCAATTCTGCCGATGCCGCTCGACGCGCCGAAAACTACTACTACTTGTTCATTGATTGGTTTTAATTTTATTTTCATTTTAATTTCCCTTGTTCATTGTTGTAAATTTATTTTCGCGCAAATCCGTTTGACGGATGCAAAACTTTAGAAACAAAAAAACGCCGGACTAATTTGGCATTTCTTCCGGCGCAGTCTTCCGGCGCAGTCGAGACTATTTTGATAGAGTCGAACTTATTTTTCTTCGCACCGGGCAATTCGTTTCTCCAAGTCCCGAAGCGTCCGCGCCATTTCGCCCAAACGCCGGAATGCGGCAATCGAGCGCAGCCAATCGCGGTTGTCGAACGCCGGAATGCCGGAGATTATTTTCCCGTTTTCGACATCGTGCGACGTGGCGGATTTCGCCGTGATTACCGCGTCGTCGCCGACTCGCAAATGTCCGGCGATGCCGACTTGTCCGGCTAAAATCACGCGCTTGCCGATGACCGAACTTCCGGCAAGCCCGGTTTGCGAGCAAATCAGCGCGTCTTCTTCGATGGTGCAGGAATGTCCGATCTGCACGAGATTGTCAATTTTCGCGCCTTTTTTAATGCGGGTTTCGCCGACCGAAGCGCAGTCAATCGCCGTGTTCGCGCCGATTTCCACGTCGTTCTCCAAAACGACATTTCCCGTTTGCGGAATTTTCAGCCACGCTTTATTTTCGTCTTTCGCGTAACCGAAACCGTCCGAACCGATGGTCGCGTTGTTGTGAACGATGCAGTTGCTGCCGATTTCGCAATTTTCACGAATTGCCGCGCCCGAATGAATTATGGAATGTTCACCGATTTTTACGTTGTCGTAAATCGTCACATTCGGGAAAATCTTCACGCCGCTTTCAATCACGCAGTTTTTGCCGATGGAAACGAAAGCGTCAATCGAAACATCGGCGGCAATCGTCGCGCTCTCGTCAATCGAAGATAATT
>JAJAZE010000568.1 GCA_026785925.1 Pyrinomonadaceae bacterium | reverse complement strand
TCTTCAAATTTCATATATTTTTTTAGCCACCGAGAACACAGAGTTCACAGAGAAAAAAACCAATAAAATTCTTTCCTCTGTATTCTCTGTGTTCTCTGTGTTCTCTGTGGCTAATTTAGCTTCCGCCGCATTTTCGCTGCGTCAACCGTGTTTTTCATCAGCATTGCGACGGTCAACAAACCAACGCCGCCGGGAACGGGCGTGAAGTTTGCGGCTTTGGCTTTGGCTTCTTTCGGATTTACGTCGCCGACTAGCGTAAAGCCGCGCTTTTCAATCGTCGCCAGACGCTTTTCGAGTTCGCTTTCATCAAATAATTCTCGCGCCAATTCGACATCGGAAACATTGTTGATGCCGACATCAATGACGGTCGCGCCTTGCTTGATATGTTCGCCGCGCACTAATCCGGCGCGTCCGATTGCCGCGATCAAAATGTCCGCCTGACTCGTCATTGCCGCCAGATTCGTCGTCCGCGAATGGCAAATCGTGACGGTCGCGTTCTCCTGCAAAAGAAGCATCGCCAACGGTTTGCCAACGATGTTGCTGCGCCCGACGATGACCGCGTGTTTGCCCGCGATTTCGATATTTGAACGCTTTAAAATTTCGATGACACCGGCGGGCGTGCAAGGCACGAGCGATTTTTGCCCCTGCGACAAACGTCCGACGTTGACCGGATGAAAACCGTCAACGTCTTTTTCAGGGTCAATTTTTTGCAGAATCGCGCTTTCGTCAATCTGTTTCGGCAGCGGAAGCTGCACTAAAATTCCGTCAATGTCCGCCCGATTATTTAACTCTTCGACGATTTGCAAAAGTTCCGCCGGCGAAGTTTCCAACGGCAAATGCCGGTGTTCGGAAATAATTCCGAGTTCGGCGGAAGTTTTAACTTTGTTGCCGACGTAAACCGCCGATGCCTGATCTTCGCCAACGCGAACGACCGTCAAAGCCGGACGAAAACCGTAATTTTTTTCGAGTCGCCGGACTTCTTCGGCAACTTCCGCCTTGATCGCTTCGGCGATTACTGCGCCGCTCAGAATTCTCGCGCTGTTTTTAAAAGTTTCTGCTATCATAAATGGCGTTTTCATACGCTCTACCGATTTTAGTATATTTTTATGTCACACGCCGCATTGTCCAGAGGTTTCCTGTTTTTACTGCTGTTTTCGACTGCCGTTTCCGCGCAGAATTTATCGGCGATTCATACCAGAATCAGCGAAGCGGTTGCCGCCAGAGATTATCAAAACGCCGCGCTCGAACTGCGTAATCTCGAACGCGCGGACGAAAAAGTATTTACCTTAAACAATTACGATTATCTGCTGGCGCGAATGGCGGAAAAGCAGGGCGATTTTGGCGCGGCGACGGCGTATTACCAAGCGGTCGCCGCACGTCATTCGGTTTTGAGCGAATATGCGGTGTGGCATTTGTCGCAGATTTTTCGAGCGAGCGGAAATTTATTTCTGGAAAGAATCTACCTGCGAAAACTCCTGCTGCTCGCGCCGGAAAGTTTGCTGACGGACGCGGCAAACGGGCGGCTGACCCGCAGCCACTTTGAGAGCAAAGATTATGAAACGGCAATCAGGTTAATGGAAAATGGAAAATGGAAAACGGAAAATGAAGAGAAAAATCGAACTCAAAATTCCGGTCAAAAGACCGAAAACCAAAAGCCGAAAATCGAAGACCGCGAATTATTGATTTTGCTCGGACAGGCGTATCTGCAAAGCGGCAAAACGACGGAGGCGAGCGCGGTTTTCACGCAGTTAATTAACAACTTTCCGAACGTCGGGCAGCCCGACGATTTCGCGCTGGCGGCTGCCAAAGCTCTGGACGAAATCGCGGTCGGCAAAGATAATTTCGGCAAAAACGCGCCGCCGCTTGCCGACGCGGAACATTTTCGGCGGGCGCAGGTTTATCAATTTAACCGCAGTTTCGCGGCGGCGCGGCTTCATTATCAGGCGATTATCCAGAATCATCCGGCGAGCGGTTACGTCGCCGACGCGCTGTTTCAAATCGGGCGCGGTTTTATGCAGGAAAGAAATTTTGACCAGGCGATTAACTGGTTCGAGCGCGTGCAGGCGGAATTTCCCGCCGAACCGCTTGCGAAAGACGCGCTGAGTCAGGCGGCGGCGGCGTATTCGCGCGTTAATAAACCGAAAGAAGCGATTTCCCGCTATCAAAAATACATCGAAAAATATGCCGGTGAAGAAAATCTCGAACGCGCTTATCTCAATATAATAGACGTTCTGCGCGACACGGGCGCGAACTCGGAAGCGTTGAAATGGACGGCGAAAACGCAGGAAGTTTTTCGCGGGAAACTGCCCGAAGCGACGGCACTTTTCGCGCAGGCGCGAATTCACATCGCGCAGAACGATTGGGCGAACGCGCTGGCTGATTTGAACGCTCTGCAAAACTTCGCGGATTTGGGCGGAACGCGCGTTCCGGGCGGCACGAACAAAGTGGAAATTCTTTTCCTGAAAGGTTTTGTCTTGGAAAATCTCAGTCGTTATGCGGAAGCAATCGAGGTTTATCTTTCGATTCCAGACGGGCGCGGCGAGTATTACGGTTGGCGGGCTTCCGAAAGATTGCAAGCGTTAGCAAGCGGCGAGCAAACGCAGTCTTTGATTTCACAGAAATTGAGCGAACTGACGAAAAACATCGAAACCAGAAACGCCGAAGCGCAGAGAAAAGCCGCGCAGTCGGTTTTGCGTTTGTCGGAAAACGCTGAAATTCGTTCTCGAATGCTGGCAATCGTGCGGCTGGCTTATACGACTCTGCCCGAATATCAAAAAGTTCCGAACGGACAAATTTTGGAACTCGGACGCAGAGAAATCCTCAAAGAACCACGCGCTAATCCGTCGAGTAATCAGCATCAAAGTCTTGCCGATGAACTTTTATTTCTCAAACTTTACGACGAAGCCGCGCCGGAGTTGGAAAGAAGTCGGCAGTCGGCAATCAGCAGTCAGCAGTCAGCAGCCAGCAGTCAGCAGTCGGCAAAGACGGAAAATCAAAGTTCCGATCCGGCGAAACAAGTAGCTGCCGGTCAAAATCTGAAAGCTAAAAGCCAAAATTCAAAACCCGACTTCGACTTTACGCTCGCCGTTTTTTACCGGCGCGGCGAAATGGCGAACCGCGCCGTTTCTTATATCGAACCGCTCTGGAAAAATATTCCCGCCGATTACGAAATCGAATTGATTCCGCGCGAGCAGATCGAATTGCTTTATCCCGCGCCATATACCGAGTCACTTTTGAATTACGCGCCGCCGAAAAACGTGGACGCGCGATTTTTATTAGCGATTATGCGTCAGGAATCGCGTTTTCGCCCTGATGTCAAATCCAATGCGGCGGCGCGTGGTTTAATGCAGTTTATCTCGACGACTTCCGAGAAAATCGCGGCTGAATTAAAGCGCGAGAGTTTTAGTCAAAACGAGCTTTATAGTCCGCCGACGGCGATTCTTTTCGGGTCGCAGTATTTGTCGAATTTATTCGTGATTTTCCCGAATCAACCGGCGGCGGTCGCGGCGAGTTACAACGGCGGCGAAGACAATATGGCGCGTTGGCTGGCACGCGGCAAGTCGGATAATCCAGACCGCTACGTTCCCGAAATCGCCTTTTCGCAGTCAAAAGATTACGTCTATAAAGTGATGGCGAGTTATCGCGTCTACCAAACGCTTTACGATGAAAACTTGCGGGCAAAACCAGTTCGCTAAATGCAAAAAAAGCCTTGATGAAAATTCATCAAGGCTTTTTAAACTGATTCTTTCAAGGTTTAGCGGAAAACGCGATAGCGTCTGCCGTTTTTCGGATTAATTTTGTAGGTGTAAAGTGCTGAACCGCCCGCGCCGATTGCCGTTCCGATCAACGCGCCTTTCTTACCGCCGAAGATTCCGCCGAGCAATGCTCCAGCTCCGGTTCCGATACCGATATTGATCAAATTACGATGGCGTTGATAGATATTCGGCTTTCTATAAACATCATTGGTCGCCGTGCGCGTTCGATAGTTTCGTGTTCCTCTAACTTGCGCGTCAGCCGCCAAAGGCATCATTATCGCCAACATCGCCATCATCATCATTGCTGCTATAAATTTTTTCATCGCTTTAATTCTCCTTATTCAAGTTGGAAGGTCGCCGCCTTCTTTCTGCTTTTGATAAAAGCAATGATTGTGCCAAAAAGCTAACCTTTCTATTTTTCAAGAACTTAACTGTTAAGAACCACACTAATTTAATTTCTATCAATACTATATCGTTCACGCTTGAACAATTTGGAGTGCATTTGATTTTAAAAGTTTGATTCGGCTGAAACCGACTAAAAAAAGCCGCGCCGTTTGGTCACGGCACGGCTTTTTGATGTATATATCAACTGATTTTAACGGTTGTTATATCGCCGTTTTTTCTTGTTCAGAACGTAGGTGTAAAGCGCACCGCTGCCCGCGCCGATGCCCGTTCCGATTAACGCGCCGCGTTTGCCGCCGAGCAGTGCGCCGATTAACGCGCCGCCGCCGGTCGCCGCGCCGAGATTAATCAGATTGCGGTGCTGCCGGTAAAAACTCGGACCTTCTTTGATATATTCGTTCGACGAATACGGACGGCGATTGTCGCTGGAACGATACCGATTGGAATTGCGGGCGTTGTAACGCTGGTTGTAGCGTTTGCTCGAATAACTTCCTTTAGTCCGGCAGGTTTGCGCGTCCGCCGAGAGCGGAACCGAAACCAGCAGCAGAAACATTATGACGGAAACTGCCAAAAACTTTTTCATTTTCTTTTACCTTCCTTATAATTTTAAATTTCAAAACGGAGAGAGAAATATGTTAAGTTTTTGGGAGAGCAAAAAAACAGGGGAGTTAATTTGTAGGTTTAATTTACAAAATTCGGCTGCCGATTGGCAAGTGCGGTCGCTGGTTGAACAGGAGTTACACGGGAATGAAATTTATTCGCTATTCAAAATTCAAAGGTTTTAATGTTTCGGATGTCAATCTCGGCGATTTAATGCAGTCGCTGTCAGACTCATTGCTCGATTCGGGCTACAACGAAGATTATTCCTGGACGCGCCAGCGCAATGAGCCGGACGATTCGCTCGACGGTTTGCGCGAAGCTCTGCTGAAGGCATTGATGGAACAGGAAATTTTGTCGCAGCAGGACGCGCAGCAGATGCTCGACGAAAATGAGGGCAAATTTAAAGGCTCCTTGCTCGAAGAATTGCTTAATAATTTGATTGAAAGATTAGTTGAAGAAGGCTATCTGAATCTTAAAGAAGTCGAACAGCCGCAGGAGCAGCATCAGCATCAGAACGGCGAAGGTCAGGGTGAAATCGGAACGGCACAGCCGCGTGATATTCGTTTTCAAGTGACCGAAAAAGGCTTGGATTTTCTCGGTTATAAAACGCTGCAAAAACTCCTCGGCTCGATGGGCAAATCTTCCATCGGACGGCACGAAACGCCGCAGCTCGACACGGGAATCGAAGCCGCTCTGAGTTCCAAGCAATACGAATTCGGCGACACGATAAATTTAGACGTGAACGCCACATTATTAAGTGCCATCGGGCGCGAAGGTTTGGGCGTTCCGCTTAATCTCGAATACAAAGATTTATACGTTCACCAGCAGGATTATCATTCGTCGTGCGCGACCGTCGTGATGCTCGACTGCTCGCATTCGATGATTTTATACGGCGAAGACCGTTTTACGCCCGCCAAAAAAGTTGCGCTCGCGCTCGCGCATCTGATTCGCACCAATTATCCGGGCGACTCTCTAAAAATCGTCCTTTTCCACGACGGCGCGGAAGAATTGCCGATTGCCAAACTCGCCACCACGCAGGTCGGACCGTATCACACGAACACGGCGGAAGGCTTGAAATTAGCCAGAAGAATCTTGAACGCGCAGGGCAAGGAGATGAAGCAAATCGTGATGGTCACGGACGGCAAACCGACTGCCGCGTTCATTGACCCGAACAACGCCGCGTATTTCAGCCATCGCCGCTATTCGGAAACGCAGACCAAATCCGACAAACGTCTGCTCTACAAAAATTCGATGGGCGGCGACCCGTTCGTGATGGCGGAAACGATGAAGGAAGTCCAGGCGTGTCGCAAAGGCAACATAATGATTAATACGTTTATGCTCGCCGACGATTATTATTTAGTTGATTTCGTCAAAAAAATGTCGGCGATGACCAAAGGCAAAGCCTATTTTGCCAACCCGAATAACCTGACGCAGTTCGTTTTGATGGATTTTATGAAACGCCGCACGAGCCGCGTCAAATAATTTTATGAACATTCAAACTAAAATTTACGGTGAGAATCAAATTATTATTGCCAGCCAAGATTTCGAGCGGTTAATTGAAATCGCTCGCAAGGTTGTGCCGGTCGAGATTGAAGAAACCGATTTTGACAGTCGAGATTTGATGAAGTTGTCCGAGATGAGCGGCGCATTGGATTTTTTGCACGATGACGATGAAGACGTTTACACCGCTGACGATTTAAAGGTGAGATACAAATGAAGCGTGGAAAAATCGTTCTCACGCCGTTTCCCTTTACCGATTTGACGGCAAACAAAGTTCGTCCCGCCGTCGTCGTTTCCGATTCGGCGCGGATGGGCGTTGATGTCGTATTAGCTTTTATTTCTTCCGTCTATAATTCGTCCAATCTATCGGCGACCGATGAATTGCTTGAAACGACCGACGCAGAATTTGCTTTATCGGGACTGAAGAAAAATTCTGTCTTCAAAATGGACAAATTGGCAACGGTTGACAGTGCAATTATTTTGGGTGAAATGGGCGAAACGTCGCCGACCCTGCAAGCCAAACTCGACGCAAAGCTAAAAATCGCCTTGGCACTAAAATAATCCGGTATATTTCGCCAGTCCGAATAATCTGACGCAATTCGTTTTGATGGATTTTATGAAACGCCGCACGAGCCGCGTCAAACAATATGAGAATGCTTTGGTGTTGGCGTTGCAAAATGGAAATGCCGATGCTCGATGAAAAAGAGTATCAGATCATCTCTGAGATTTGGCGGCAATGCGGTTTAGCACCAAAAGAATGGCGTTTGAAGCATAATCTTCCGCTCGAAAATTTATCGTTTGAAGAGAGATTTCGTCCGATGCTTAATAAATACCAAGAGCTAACTGAATTTGAGGAAACAAATCATATTGCTATTCTTCATCACCGGCTTTCAATCTACGGCGAGCCTTGCGAAAATTGCAGAAAACCTTTGCGAACACCGAAGGCGAATTTTTGTGCCGCCTGCGGTAAAATTCCCTCAAAATCAAGTGAAAATTAAATCTTTGTTTCATACTTGCAACAAATTTTGCTCCGTATTATGATTGTTTCGCATTAAACTTCCACGCAAAAAATCTTATAAAAATCTGGAGAAAAATTTATGTCAATCAATCAGGCGTTTATCGGCGAATTAGATTACGAAGTGATTTCGACGCGCAAAATTCTGGAAAGAATTCCGGCGGGCAAGTTCGACTGGAAACCGCACGAAAAATCTATGTCAATGGGCGTTCAGGCAAATCATCTTGCCGATTTATTTTCGTGGTATAAAGTTACGCTGGAACAAGATGAACTCGACTTTGCGAAAGGCTACGAACAGCCGAAAGCGATAACGGGCGAAGAGTTGGCAGCGATTTTGGATAAAAATTTTGCCGAGGCAAACGAGAGTTTACAAAAAGCCGATCCGTCGGTTTTCACTAAAGATTGGACGCTTCGCAGCGGCGAACACATCCTTTTCACGATGCCGAAAGCGGCAGTTTTGCGGACGTTTGTGGTGAATCACATAATTCATCACCGCGCCCAACTCGCCGTTTATCTGCGTTTGAACGATATTCCCGTGCCGTCAATGTATGGTCCGAGCGCGGACGAAAAATAGAAAATCAAATGAAAAAAGCCTTTTGCTCGTGGAGCGGCGGCAAAGATTCTTGTCTCGCCCTGCAAAGGGCTTTGCGAAGCGGCTACGACGTGGAAGTTTTGCTGACAATGTTCGACGAAATCGAAGATCGTTCGCGCTCGCACGCCGTTCCGCTCCAATTGATTCAGGCGCAAGCCGCCGCGCTCGGCATCGAACTCGTGACGGCGCAAGCATCGTGGCAGAATTACGAACGAGTTTTCGTCGAACAATTAAAAACATTTCAGAATCGGAAAATCACGCACGGCATTTTCGGCGACATTGATTTGCAGGCGCACCGCGATTGGGAAGAAAAGGTTTGCGCGACGGCGGAAATCGAAGCGGTTCTGCCGTTGTGGTCGGAGAATCGGCGGGCAATGGTTGAGGAGTTTCTGGCGGAGGATTATCAAGCCGTCGTTGTCTGCGTCAACGAGAGTTTTTTAGACGCGAGTTTTTGCGGGCGGATTTTTGATGAGAAATTCGTCGCAGATTTGCCCGCAGCGGTTGATGTCTGCGGCGAAAACGGCGAGTTTCACACGTTCGTTTTCGACGGCAGGAATTTCAAAAATCCGGTGAATTATAAAATCGCGGAAATTTACCGGCACGAACTCGAATTTCCTTCGGGCGATGTCTCGAAATTCTCGTATGCCAAACTCGTTTAATAGCAAGTAGTATGAAATTTTCAGTATTTTTATTGTTTTGTGATTGAAATTGTTAGAATTTTATTCTTCGTTTAGAGTCCACGCTTGAGCGTGTTTCCGCCGCGCTTCGCTGGCGGAGGAACAAACTAAAGTTTGGACTCTGAACGAAGCAAAATACCTTACGACTTTTGCTCAATTACTTACTGGGAGAATGTTTCTCTGTTTAACGGCAAACGGCTGACAGTGAATAGCGCATAGTTGGTTGACTGATTTCGGATTCAGTTTGATCAAAACGATTTTTTAAATTGTAATGAGCCAAAGGATTACCGCGACCATTGAAAAAGCAGATTTTATCGGCAGAAGCGTTGAACTCGACGCGCTGCGGCGACACGGGCGCGGCGATAAGAAATCGAACGCGCTTTTGCTTTTAGCCGTGCCGTCGGTTGGCGCGTCGGAGTTGCTCAAACAAACTTACGACACGCTTTTTCACGAACAGGGCGAGACGATTCCGATTTATTTCGCGGTCGAAGCAGCCGACAAATCGGCAAAAAATTGCGCCTGGCGATTTCTAAACCTCGTTTTGGAGCAGACTGCCGCGTTTCGTCGGAACGACGCGAAGATCGTGGAGAATGCGCCGAATTTTGCCGAACTCGCCGAACTCGAAGATTTTGAATGGGCGAAGCGAGTTGCCGCGAACTGCCGGATTGATGCGGAATCAGGCGATGACCGCGCCTGCGTTCGCAATTGTTTGAGTGCGCCTTTTCGAGTTGCTGCGTCCGGCACAAAGTTTTTCGTGATGATTGACGATTTGCACGAAGCGGCGTATCTGACCGGTGAGATTGATTTTTTTGAAGAATTGAAAAGCGTTTATTCGCAGGGGAGTTTGCCATTCGTTTTCGCGGGCGACCGGCGTTTTTTATACGGCGCGGCGCAAACCGGAACGGCGCGTTTGAACGGCGCGGAAGTTCTGCCGCTCGAACCGCTCGATTTTACCGATGCCGGACTTTTAACGGAAAATCTGGCGTGGCGGCTTGATGTGCAGATCAACGAGCAGACGCGCGATTTAATGGGGCGGCAGTTGGCGGGCAATCCGACTTTTATCAAATTTTTATTGCAGTCGGCACGGGCGAAACGAGTAGATTTGAATAGTTTCGGGCAAGTCGGAAAAATCTATGCCGACGAACTTTTTGGCGGTGCGCTCGGCGGATTTTATGACGCTGTTTTTCAGAAAATCGCGCCGAACGCCAAGATTCAAAAAAGTCTCGTCAATTTGATTTACAACGCCCTGACGGTTGAAAAAGAAAAAGTTTCGCTTGAAGAGTGGCAAAGCCGCGTCGGTTTGGACGATACCGATTTTTATTCGGCGACGGCACGTTTGAATGCGGCTGAAATCATTCGCACCACGTCGAATCTGGTCGAAGCAATGCCGGAAAACGAAGTTTTGAGCGATTATCTGACGGCGCGGTTTCGTCTGGAAATCGCGGCGGAAAATCGCGCTCTGGTCGTCGGCGAGATGTTGTCGGGGTTTTTGAAACGCGCTCCGCAGACGATGGCGAAATTTTATCGGCAGAGTTCGGCAATTGGTTTGCGTGAACTGCTTTCGACTTTTAATCAACAGGAAACGCCGCTCGCGCTGCTCGACTACTCGGTTTTCAACGAACAACTTAAAGGCGCGGAAACGGCGGAGCTTTCGGTCGGCGACGCGGAAAAAATTCGTCTGCCGCAGATTTTTTATACGGCGCACACGACAGCGTTTTATCCGCCGATTGAAAATTTAACGGGCAAAACGCGCTCGGCGGTCGCGCTCGG
>JAJAZE010000567.1 GCA_026785925.1 Pyrinomonadaceae bacterium | reverse complement strand
CGCCGCCTTAGCGATTACTTTCGTGACCATCGCCGTTCCCGTGCAGTTGACCGGCAATTGGGTAACGCTTATCTGGACGGCGGAAGCGGCTCTGCTTTTTTGGATCGGACGCACGAAACAGCTTGCGATTTACGAAAATCTGGCGTATCCGCTGATGGTTCTCGCTTCGCTAAGTTTGCTGAACGATTGGCAGAACGCGCTTTACAATCAAGCGATTACAACGCCGATCTACAATCGAAACTTCCTGACGACGATTTTGTTCGCCGCCGCGTTCGGTTTTATGACTTTCGTCAACCGCGACGAAAAATATGAATCGTCCGTCAAAGAAATCGGTTTAATCGTCAATTTCGCCGTTGCGACGATTTTTTTGTTCGTCCTTTACAACGCTTTCCGCACGGAAATCGGCGTTTATTATCAGGGACAGACTGCAAATTCTGCCGTCGAGATCATCTCGATCAGCGAGTTTAATGCGCCATTGTTTAGAGAAGACGGCAATTTGCAAATTTTTAATATCATCTGGCAGATAAACTATTCGATGCTCTTTTTCACGCTTTTATCTTTCGTCAACATCAAAAAAATCAAAAGCGCGACGCTCGGCTTTATCAATCTCGGACTAAATGCGCTGGTCTTGTTCGTCTTTTTAACCGCCGGTTTATACCTCCTGAACGAACTGCGGACAAATTATTTCGCGCCGGTTGACGCTCAGGTTTTCCCGCCCGGAATTTTTCATATTTTAATCAGATACGTCGCTTTCGGTTTCGTCGCGGCTCTTATCTACGCGAGTTACAAATATATCAAACAGGAATTTTTGCACCGCTCGATTGCCGAATCCGCGCTCGATTTAATTTTTGACTGCGCGTTTTACGTTTCGATTCTGTGGATTGCGAGCAGCGAATTGATAAATTGGATGGACGTTTTCGGCTATCGTGATTCTTACAAACTCGGACTGAGTATTTTCTGGGGAATATACGCGCTTTTATTGATTGGTTTGGGCATTTTCCAACGAAAAACGCATCTTCGCGTCGGGGCAATCGGATTATTTGCGCTGACGCTCGCCAAACTTTTCTTTTACGACATCGCCGACCTCGATACGATTTCAAAAACCGTCGTCTTCGTTTCGCTCGGCGTTCTGCTGCTGATAATTTCGTTTTTGTATAATAAATATAAGGATTTAATTTTCGAGAAAGACGCGGAGCGATAGTTTCTATGTTCGATATTTTTCAAAACACGACGCGCCCGAATCGAGATTTGTTTTTCCACAAAAACGATGTCAACGACCGGCGGCTCGGCGAAATAATTCTGCCCGCCGAATACGACGATTCGGACGTGGTAATTTTAGGCTGTCCGCAGGACGAAGGCGTGCGGCGCAGCGGCGGCAGAACCGGCGCGGCACTCGCGCCCGCCGCGATTCGCCGACAGTTTTACAAACTCACCGATTTCGGAATCAATCGGAAAATTTTTGATTTGGGCGATACGATTATTCGGAAGACTTTAGAAGAAACGCACGAAAATCAAACAGCGATTGTCGAGCAAATTTTGCTTGCCGGTAAAAAACTGATTATTCTCGGCGGCGGCAATGATATTTCGTTTGCCGACGGCGCGGCGATGTCGAAGATTTACGGCGGTGAAAATTGGACGGCACTCAACATTGACGCGCATTTCGACGTGCGCGTTGATTGTCCGCGCAACAGCGGAACGCCTTATCGTCAACTTTTGGACGGAAAATTTATCGCTCCCGCAAATTTTTACGAAATCGCTTTTCAAACATCAGCCGCTTCGCCCGTTTATTACGAATTTTTAAAGAGCATCGGCGTGAATCTAATTAGTCTCGAAGCGTTTCAAAGCTCTAAAAATATCTTTCGAGGTTCATTCAACGATCAGTTGCCGATTTTTTGGGGCTTTGACGTTGACGCAGTTCGCGCCGCCGACGCGCCCGGCGTTTCCGCACCGAGTCCGATTGGGTTGACGGCTGAAGAGTTTTGCAGTTTGGCGGCGACGGCGGGAAGTTCGGGAAACACGAAAATTATCGAATTCTGCGAAGTCAATCCGAATTACGATATTGACAACCGAACGGCAAGACTCGTCGCGGTGGCAATGCACAAATTTATCTGCGCCATCAAATAAAAAAAGCCGGTCGAAAGATTCGACCGGCTTTTGACTATACTTCTCTACTTCTCTTCTAACTATGCCCGCACACTTCTTCCCGTCACTAAACGGTAGATTGCCAAAACGGCAATCGCTCCGATGACAGCAAATACGATTCCTATAAAACTAAATCCGCCGTCATTGATATTGGCTCCGCTGCCAAAAAACTGTCTGCCGATAAAACCGCCGACAAACGCTCCGACAATTCCAAGAATCGTCGTCAAGATAAAACCGCCGCTATCCGGTCCCGGCATAATAAGTTTTGCCAAATAACCCGCTACGAACCCCAAAATAATCCAAACAATAAAATCAATCATTTTTTCATCTCCTCTTTGCTAAAATAATTTTTAACTTTCTGAAATCTCCAGGTTTATTCAACCTTATGATCTGGTCTTGAGCAAGCATTGTGCCAAAATGTCGACCGACGGATTTATTGAATTTCATTCAATGTTTTTAAAAAATCGGCAAACGAATTGATTCACAAATCAGGTTTTCAGAGACAGCGATGTATGAAATGCAAACACAAACCGGCGCGCCTTTGCCAAAGGTGCGCCGCCATTACTGGCGGTGACTGAATAATTTTTATCAAAACGTAAATACACTGAAGTTTGAATCAGGATGCTGGAAGCGGTATTGAATTATTTGACTAAAAACTTGCAGATTCAAGCAGTTATCCAAAATTTGCGAACTACAGGCTAAACCTTTCGCCCAGGTAAAGCCGCCGCACATCGGCATCTTCAACCAATTCGGCGGGTGCGCCGCTTCGCAAAATTTTCCCTTCCGCCATAATATAGGCGCGGTCGGTGATGCCCAGAGTTTCGCGGACGTTGTGATCCGTAATCAAAATGCCGATGCCCTGTTTTTTCAAATAGAGAATGATTTCCCGAATGTCGTCAATCGCCAGCGGGTCAATACCGGCGAAAGGTTCGTCCAATAAAATAATTTGCGGTTCGGTCGCCAGACAACGCGCAATTTCGACGCGCCGCCGCTCGCCGCCGGAAAGCGCGTCGCCGCGAGTTCGGCGAACGTGCGCGATGCCGAATTCCTCCAGCAACTCTTCCAGGCGCGCAAAGCGGTCGGCGCGGGCGAGCTTCATCGTTTCCAGAATCGCCAGGATATTTTGTTCCGCCGACATTTTACGAAAAATTGAAGGTTCCTGCGGCAGATAACCCAAACCGAGCCGCGCCCGCAGATACATCGGCAGCTTCGTCACGTTCTGTCCGTTTAGTAAAATTTCTCCTTTCTCAGCGCGTTCGAGTCCGGTCATCATATAAAACGTCGTCGTCTTCCCCGCACCGTTCGCGCCCAAAAGCCCGACTACTTCGCCGTGTCCGACAAATATCGAAACGTCGTCCACGACACGCCGCCGACCGTAAGTTTTTTGCAAATTAAACGCGGACAGCGAATCGGCGGAAACTTTTTCCCCGCTGCCGTTGAAAGTGTCCGAGTTATTGATTGGAACAGAATCTGACATCAGGAGAAAAGTTTATAAGAAAATTTCGGCAAGAGTAAAATAATATGAATTTGTTTGTGAAAAATCAAAGTCGAACCGGCGGATTCACTGCTTTTTCACCTTATAAACCGTCCGAATTCTGCCCGAATTTGTCTGATTAGTTTGGCTTTCGCTGACGACGCGGTTGGTTTTTAGATTGACCGTCACCTGTGCGCCCTGCGTCGAACCGTTTTCGCCGTCTTCGATTTTCGCCGGATTGCCGCGCAGCACGATTGATTCGTCAGCCGCGCTATATTGCGCGTAATCGCCGACGGCTTTCCGGTTCGGCGACGTGACGACGACATTTGTTTCAGCGACGGTTTGCGCGACTTCGTTTTTGTCGTTCAAATAAACATTCGCCACGCCCGCGATAATCCGGTCGGTTCCCTGTCTGATGTCCACGTCGGTTTCGTAGCGCAGCAGATTTTTATCTTTGAAATAAAAAAGTTTCTGCGCGGCGGCATAAACCGGCACGTTCGATTCTTTGCCGTTTTCCTTGCGCTTCGCGTCGTAAAGCAGACTTTGCACCGTTCCTTCGGCGTAAAGTTCGCCTTGCTTTTGTTTTAAAATCAGCTTGTCGGCGCGCAGATAATTATTTTCCTGCCACGCGCGGGCGTTTCCCGCATAAATTCCGATTTCCGCCTGATGTTGAAACTCCGCCGTCTCGGACGTGACGAAGACCGGCGCGTTTGAGTTCCCGAAAGGCGTTGCGCCGCCGGTCTGTTTTTGGGTGAGGTAAGTGGTCGAAACTTTGCCACGCAAAAAAGTTTTTTCGCGGCGTGTGTCCCAATCAATTTCATCGGCTTTTGCCCGCGCTCTCGAATCGAAAACGAGCGGTGCGCCGCGCAGACGAACCGTTTCGTCGGTCGCCGTAAAAGCGATGGTGTCGGCGGTTCCGCTGCGGTCGAGTTCGGAAAATTTCGCGCTGCCGAGCGCGTCGAATTGCTGAATATCGTTTGTCTGCTGACTAAAGCTCGTATTTAACCGATCCGCAATCAAAGTTTGAACGCCGCGATTTTCGCCCGCCGTCGTCGGCACACGCACGGTTTTCGTTTTTCCGCTGCCCGCACAGTTGCGCGGATTATTTCCCGTTTCAAAAAAGTCGCAGTCGAAACGCGCCGCGTTGACGGTCGTGCGATAATTTTCCGGCGAGTTTCTCAAAGGCTCGATGAAAAGCTCGGCATTGCCGACGGCTTCGGCTTTCGCCAAATCTTTGCCGCCCGCGTTAAGCGTGGTTTTTACCGTGTCGGCGGTCAGTTTTTTATTCGACGCATCGGCTTTGCCGGTCGGCGCAGTTATCGCCACATTCGTGCGCCCTTCGGTCTGCATTTCCTGAAGCAGTCCCGCGCCGTTAAAAGTCAATTTGATGGCGTTCGGCGCAGCGAGCGTTACTTTTGAATACTCGTCGGCTTTTGCCGGAATCAAATTTGCGCTGCTCGCGCCGAGCGCGTTCGCCGTTTGCAGTTGCTGATTGTCGCTGAAAACCGCATTTAATTCATCGCCCGAAACTTCCGTCGTGCGGTCGGGCGCAATTTGTTTTAGATAAGCGTTTCCTTTGACAAATGCGTTTTTAAGATTTTTAGTCGGAAACATTTCCGCCGTCAAAGTGTCGCCTTTCAAATAATCGCTGCCCTGCGTGATTTCCGCGGCGCCGAACAGGTAAATTTTCCCGCGTGTCTGCTCGTAAATCGCTTCGGAAGATTTGATGACGGTTTGTTTATCGCCCTGCGCGGTGACGATTTCCACGCCGTTTTTCAATTCAAAACGGTCGGCATCTTTCTGATAAAGCGCGTAATTCGTTTTTATCTGCGTCGGCTTTTCGTTGTTCGACGCGGTTTCGATATTGACGTTTTCAAACAATTCGAGTTGTTTTAATTCTTTATTGATTTCGGCAACGGCGCGATTC
Organism: Pyrinomonadaceae bacterium; assembly: GCA_026785925.1. GTDB lineage: Bacteria > Acidobacteriota > Blastocatellia > Pyrinomonadales > Pyrinomonadaceae. The sequence continues at coordinate 4,483 of JAJAZE010000567.1, read as the reverse complement.
GCCCGCGTTTTCGTCCATTTCGGGTTGGTGTCGGTCGGCTTTTGATAAACCTCGACACTGCCGTTCAAATCAATTTTCCTGAGTTCCTTTTCCGTGAACGAAGCGGTCGCTTTGTCGGTTTTGATGTCGGTCGGCTGCATTGAAGCGTTCGACTGGTTCGGCGTGATGTTGATATTGACGTTTTGACTAAAATCAATTTTCCCGGCGGTTTGATTCAAAAATGCGTGTCCGGCGATGATTTTCGCCTGCTGAAAATTTTTACCGGCAAGCTCGCCTTCACCGTTCCCGTTCGCCGTAATTTCTACGTCTTTCAATAGTTCGAGCGTTTTGCCTTTCGTTTTGACAATCGCGCCGAATGCTTTGCCAGAGATATTTTCACGCGAAAATTCAATCGCTTCTTCGGCTTCGGCAGTTTCAGATTCTCTTTTATAAAAAAGCCGTTCGGTTTTGACCTTCAGCGCGTCGCGCGTTTCGATATTGACCGTGCCGGAAAAATAAGCCGAGAAATTTTTATTCGCTTCGGGAATATAAAGAGCATTCTGCGCCGTCATCTGATCGAAACTTTCGCCCGCGTCGTCGAAAACCTGTAAAAAAACATTTTCCAGTTCCTGATGATTATCGGCAAAAGTCCTGGCGCGGTCGGCTTTGATGTAATACTTTTTCACGTCGCCCTCGGTTTCGGTGCGCTCGTAACCGCTGACTTCGGCGACGACATCTTTGGAAAGCTGCGCGTGTTCGCTTTTCAAACGAAATTCCTGATTATTCCGCGAACGGTAAAATCCAATGCCGACGACAATCACGGTGATTGCCAAAGCAGCGACCGCGCCGATCCGAAAATACTTCGGCAGATTAGCGCGAAATTGAAAATTTTTTGTCGGTTTGCGCGGCGTTTCGGACATTACAATTTAGTATTCGGTGCGAGTTTCGAGGTTTTCATCTTTCCTGTATGCGTGTGAAAATTTATCCTGGCGGATTCGTCAATAATCCAAACTTCCAATGCGCCTTTCTCTAAATAAAGTCGGATTTTTTCTTCCATTTCCCCTTTGCTGTTGCCGGGAGATTTTACTTCGACGCAGATTTCGGGAGCTTTCGGATACGGAGTTTTCTCGCCGAACTCGGCGTAAAATTCATCGGATAACCAGGCAGCATCGGCAACTCGCACACCTTCATTGGTCAAAATCGAACATTCGATAACAATCACGCCGCTTTGTTTTTGATTTTCAATCTGTCTGGCGACTTTATTCTGCAAAATACCATGACGATTTGAAGCCGGACTCATCAAAATCTGCCCAAATTTATTAAGCTCGATCTTATACGGCATATCCCGAAAAAAAGGATTATCTATCAATTCCTGCCATTTAACCGTTAAATCCATTTTGCTTCCTCCGTTTTAATTATCCGTTCTCAAATCTTCGACGACAAGCTGCAAACGGGTGTTGCCGTTCCAGGTGTTCGCTTCAGGCGTGTAAGCCAGTTCGATGCGCGTTTTCGGCTTCAAGGTTCGCCCGCGTGATTTGTCCACGCCATCCCACCAAACCGCTTCAAACTGTTTGCCGCCGCCGTCGGACAATTTTAATTTCAAATGTTTCTCCTTCATCACGAACGGCTCGCCGGTTAAAATCAAATCTTTGGTGACGAATTTCGGTTTCGGATTGCCCATTCCGAACGGCTCGAAGCGTTTTAACTGCTGCACCAAATCGAGGTTTAAAGTCTGCGCCGAAACTATCGCGTCAATTTTCAGTTCGGGAATTTTATCCGCTTCCGATAAATTAGCGGTCGCGTGTTCGTTGAGTTTTTCTTGCAGCGCACCGATATTTTCCTGTTTGATTTTCATTCCCGCCGCCGCCGCGTGTCCGCCGTATTGCTCGAAAAGCTCGCGGCACGAATCCAGACCGTTTAGTAAATGATAACCGGCGATGCTGCGCGCGCTGCCGTGCGCGATGCCGTCTTCAATCGAGAGAACAATTGCCGGACGATAAAATTTGTCGGCGATTCGGGAAGCCGCCAGCCCGATTACGCCGCGATGCCAGCCTTGACCGGCGACGACGACGAAATTTTTATCCGTCAGATTTTCCGCTTCGAGCAGAGCGAACTGCGTAATTTCCTGTTGAATTTTCTGCCGTTCACGATTGCGGCTGTTGAGCATCTCCGCCAAACCGCGAGCCTCGTCAAAATCTTTCGCCTCAAAAAGCTCGACGATATGTTTTGCCGCGTCCATTCTGCCCGCCGCGTTGATGCGCGGCGCAATCCGAAAACCGATGTCGTAACTCGACATCTCGCCCGTGCAGTCGGCGACTTCCATCAAGGCTTTCAAACCGAAATTATGCGCTCGCGGCAAATCTTTTAATCCGAGCGAAACGATGGCGCGATTCTCGCCGGTTAAGTTCATCACGTCGGCGATGGTTCCGATGGCGACGACTTTCAAAAAACCTTTGACGAGATTTTCCCTGCCTTTTTCACGAAGTAAAGCGTGCGCCAATTTGAAGGCGACACCGACCCCGGCGAGATTTTTGTCGGGATATTCGTCACCCGTTTGATTCGGATTAACGACGGCGAAAGCGTCCGGGCTGCCGTTTGCTTCGTCGGACAAATGATGGTCGGTGACGATAAAATCCATCCCGTTTTCTTTCGCCCACGCAATCGGCTCGAAACTTTTGATGCCGCAATCAACGCTGACGACAAGGGTGTAACCGCGCTCTTTCGCCTTTTCCAGCGCGGGAATGTTCACGCCGTAGCCTTCGGTAAAACGATGCGGAATATGAAAAGTCGTTTTCGCGCCGACGATTTCCAGAGCCTTTCGCAAAACCACCGTGCCGGTCGTGCCGTCCACATCGTAATCGCCCCAGACCAAAATTTTCTCGCCGCTTTCGACGGCTTTCAAAATCCGCTCGACCGCCGACTTCATTCCTTTCAAAAGATACGGTTCGTGCAAATCGTCAAACGACGGATTCAAAAATTGATGCGCTTTTTCCGGCGTTTCGTAACCGCGTGAAATTAGCAGAGCGGCGACAATCGGCGAAACTTTCATTTCGTTCGCCAAAAATTTCACTTCGTGGTGATCGTGTTTTTTAATTGTCCAACGCTTCATCTGTTAAGTAGCGAGTATAAAAGCAAGACGGCGATTCCGACTGAGAAAACACCCGCCGCGACAAATTCCCAGGATTTTTCAAGCGAAACTCTTTCCAAAGTTTTTAGTCCGAGCCTTGGAAAAACGAAATTTATAAAACCTTTGACCAGCAAACCGTATCCCAACAAAGTCAAAATTAACGGAATTCCACGCCAGACATTATGAAAAGCGACGATCAAAGCACCGAACGGAAAATGAATGAAGGCGATTATAAATGCGCCGGTCTCGCCTTTTTCACGAATGCCGATGAAAAAACCAACCCAAACTTTCGGCTGAAAAATATGCGATACGCCGATCAGGAAAAAGCTGATAATCGCCAGTTTTTCGACGGCTTCCTCCATAAATCACCTTTCCTAAATTTGCGGGTTGATAATACCTTGCCAAATTAGAATGAGAATCACGCCGCCGACCACAATTCGATAAATGATGAAAATCGCCGTCGAGTTTTTGCGGAGAAAAGCCATCAAAAACCAGATTGAAAGATAGCCGACGACTCCCGAAACGATTGTTCCGACGATTAACGGAAAAACGCTTTCCGGCGGCAGCAGCGTCCACGCTTCTTTTAATTGCAGCAAACCGCTCGCGGCAATCGCAGGAATCGAGAGCAGAAACGAAAATCGGGCGGCGGCTTCGCGTTTTTGCCCGGCAAAAAGTCCGCCCATAATCGTCGAACCCGAACGGCTCGCGCCCGGAATCAACGCCAGAACCTGCGCGAATCCGACGATGATCGAGTCGAGCAGACCGAATTCGGTAATTTCCTTGCGCCGTGAGCCGACCAGTTCCGCAATCGTCAGCAAGACGGCGACGGCAATCATCATTATCCCGATAGTCCAGAGATTTTTCGTCGCCGCGCCTTCAATCGCATCTTTGTAAAGCAAGCCGACCACGCCAATCGGAATCGAACCGATAATTATCAGCCAGCCGAGCCAAGCGTCTTCCGAGAGCCAAATCGGGCGCACACCGTGCGTACCGGAAAATCGCATCCGGCGTTTCTTCGTCAGCAAATTCCAATGATCGCGGAGAAACGCGTTGGTGATGCCGACAATATCGGCGGCAAAATAGACCAGCACCGCAAGCAAGGTTCCGAGCTGCAAAATGCCGATGGTCGTGGTTATTTTTTTCGGGTCTCCCTCGTAAAGATTGGTCAAACGGCTGGCAAAAACGAGGTGCGCCGTCGAACTTATCGGGATAAATTCAGTTAAACCCTGAACAATACCGAGAATGATTGCTTGTAAAAAATCCATAAAATTAGGCGAGAAGTGGGGGGGGGGGAATAAGGGCTAGGATGAAAATTTAATTATAATATATAAAGATGCATATTTAATTTAAAATATTTTAATATAATTATAATGAATT
>JAJAZE010000566.1 GCA_026785925.1 Pyrinomonadaceae bacterium | reverse complement strand
CTTGGTCGAAAGATGTGGAACAGTTACAACTCAAAGCCGCATAATTTTTTAAGAATCAAATGTATCGCATCGGCTTCGGCAACGACATTCACCGTCTTGAAACAGGCGTAAAACTAATTTTAGGCGGCGTGGAAATTGAATCTGATTTGGGTGCGGTCGGACATTCGGACGCGGACGCGCTCCTGCACGCCGTCACGGACGCGATTTTAGGTGCGCTTGCGCTCGGCGACATCGGCGCACATTTTTCGGACAAAAACGAACGCTGGAAAAACGCCGACAGTCTGATATTTTTGCGCGAAGCCGTGCTGTTGATGAAAGAAAAAGGTTTTGCCGTCGTCAATCTCGATTCGGTAATAAATCTGGAAATACCGAAACTGTGCCCGCATATCAATCGAATGCGCGAAAATTTGGCGCGAGTTTTGGAAATTGAGATCGAATGCGTTTCGGTCAAAGCGAAAACCGGCGAGCAGGTTGATGCGGTTGGCAAACGACAGGCGATAAAGACCGAAGCAGTTATTTTGCTGGAAAAAAAGTCGTGACCAAATAAAAAACGCCCGAATTTTCATTCAGACGTTTTCGAGCATTCGACTTAATTTATTTTTAGTGAACTTCTGCGCCGTAGCTTCTACCGTTTTGCAGAACTGCCTGCCAGGTGCGCGAGATTTCGCGGCTGTGAAAAGCGTCAATTTCTTCGAGTTCTTCAAGGCTTAAAGCCATTCGGTTGGAAGATTTCTTCATTCGGTTGAGAAAATCCGAATAATCGCGCCACGCTTTCATATGTTCGCGCCAATTATTTTGAAAATCCTCCGGCAAATTGCCCGCGTTCATAGTGCTGGAATCGTCAACGTATTTTTCGACGGCTCCGGCGTAACCGGAAATCGCCGAACTGTCGGACGACGAGAAAATGTCTTCGCCGTAAAGATAAACTGCGCGGTCGCTTTCACGACCGTTACGCTTGTCTTCACTAATTAAAGCGGCTATCTTATCGGCGGCGGCAATGTTTTTATATTTGAAACAACTCGTTGATTTGTAGCCGTAAGTAGGAACGAATTCCGTTGTCACGGCTCTGGTTTTGGTGATAAACAAGCTCGCAAAAGCGGCTGAAAGCGCGAATGCGGCAACGAAGGCGGCGATGGATAAAATGTTTTTACTTCTCATAACAAAATCCATTATGGCGCATTGCACCGAAAAAAGAAAGATATTTTGAAATAATTTCTCTTTTTTTTTGACACGAAACGGCGGGCGGAAAGTTTTGTAAAACCGAAAATTTTTTTCTTGGCAATCAGTCAAATGCCAAAGAGTAATTCGGGAAACGCAGCGAAATTTTGTTAAAGTTTTAATTGATGCGACCACAGGAAATCATCGCTAAAAAGCGCGACGGCGAAATTTTGACGCGCGGGGAAATAAATTCTTTCGTGCGCGGTATCACCGACGGAACTTGGGCTGATTATCAAACGGCGGCGTTGGTAATGGCGATGTTCATTAACGAATTATCGGCGGACGAGCAGAACGCGCTGACCGAAGCAATGCTCGATTCGGGCGAGCGGCTCGATTTTTCGGACATCGCGCAGCCGAAAGCCGATAAACATTCGACCGGCGGCGTGGGCGACAAAACTTCTCTGATAATCGCGCCGCTGGTCGCCGCTTGCGGCGTTTCGGTTCCGATGATTTCCGGGCGCGGTCTCGGTCACACGGGCGGAACGCTTGATAAACTCGAATCAATTAAAGGCTACAACGTCAATCTTTCAACCGCAGAGTTTAAGCGAATAATTAAAGAATGCGGGTTTGCAATGAGCGGTCAAACGGCGGAAATCGCGCCCGCCGACAAAAAAATCTACGCGCTGCGCGACGCGACGGCGACGGTCGAGTCAATTCCGCTGATCGTCGCTTCGATTATGTCGAAAAAATTGGCGGAAAATCTGGACGCTTTGGTTTTGGATGTCAAAACCGGCAGCGGCGCGTTTATGCCGGAATTGTCCGGCGCAAAAAAACTCGCCGAAGCGTTATGCCGCACGGGAAATGCTTTCGGCGTGAAAACCGAAGCGGTGATTTCCGATATGAATCAGCCGCTCGGAAAATATGTCGGGAACGCGCTCGAAGTCTATGAATGCGTGAAAATTCTGCGCGGCGAAATTGATGAAAAAATGCAGCCGACGCTCGAACTCTCAATCGAACTCGCGGCGCGGATGCTGGTTCTATGCGGCGTTGCCGAAACAATTTCAGATTCCAAATCTCAAATTTCAAACGCCTTCGGTTCGGGCGCGGCGTTAGAGAAGTTTCGGCAGAATATCGAATTGCAAAACGGCGACGCAAAAGTTTGCGATAAGCCGGAAAGTTTATTTGACGAAAATTTGATCCAGATAGAAATCAAAGCAGAAAAAACAGGCTTTGTTGCGGAAATCAATGCGAGCGCGATTGGTGAATGCGTTTCAAAAATCGGCGGCGGACGAATCAAAGTCAGCGACAAAATTGATTTTGCAGTCGGCTACGAATGCGCGGTGAAACTCGGCGACGAAGTAAAATTAGGTGAAACGCTCGGCGTAATTCTCTGCCGAAATGCCGCGCAAGCCGATTCAATCTATGAAAAATTGGCGAATGCGTATAAAATCGAAGACGAAAAATCGAAGAGAGAATTTGATTTGATTAAGGAAATTATCAATATCAAAAGTCAATTTAAACAGGCTGAACAGGCTGAACAGAATTAAAAACTATTCTTTCCGGTTCATCCTGTTCAGCCTATTCAGCCTGTCAGTTTTCTTGTTATGAAAATCAAAAATTTATATTTACTGCTTGTCGCCGGTCTGATAATTTTCGGCGTTTCTTCGTGCGGCATAAAAACCGCCGCGAAAAAAGATTGCCAAATCAGGGTCGGCATCGTTTTCGACATCGGCGGCAAAAACGACCGTTCATTTAACGCGGCGGCGTGGGAAGGCGTGCAGCGCGCCGAACGCGATTTGCCGATTTGTCTGAACGATGTCGAGCCGGGCAATCCGAATTCGATTGAACCGGCGATGCGGGCGTTTGCCGAAAAGAATTTCGATTTGATTATCGGCATCGGCTTCGCGCAAGGTCCGATTATGCAGAAAGTCGCCGCCGATTACCCGAATATCAAATTCGCCATTATTGACGGCGTGATTTTTGAAGCGGACGGCAAAACGCCGAAAGCCAACGTCGCTTCTTTGGTTTTCCGCGAACACGAAGGCTCATATCTCGTCGGAATGATTGCCGCCCAAAAATCGAAAACCGGCGTTCTCGGCTTCGTCGGCGGAATGGATATTCCGTTGATTCACCGTTTTAAAACCGGCTACGAAGAAGGCGCAAAATCGGTTAATCCGAATATCAGGATCATTCAAAACTACGTCGGAATCAGTGATTCAGCCTGGAATAATCCGGGGAAAGGCAGAGAAATCGCCTCTGAACAATTAGACAAAGGCGCGGATGTGATTTTTACGGCGGCGGGAAATTCCGGCTTGGGCGCGTTCGACGCGGTTGAGCAGCGCGGCAAAAACGCGCAGGGCGAAGCGAACAACTTCGTCATCGGCGTTGACTCGAATCAGAACGGGGTCAAGCCCGGTTTCGTTTTAACTTCAATGGTCAAGCGCGTGGACAACGCGGTTTATGATGTCGTCAAAGAAGTTCTCGGCGGACAATTTAAAGGCGG
>JAJAZE010000565.1 GCA_026785925.1 Pyrinomonadaceae bacterium | reverse complement strand
TCGGGTAAATCGTTTGCCAACTCAACAACTCTTTCGACGGGCGACACGGTGCGGCAAGTTTTCCTGAGTTTTTCCCACAAGCGCGAGGCTTTGACTGTTTCTTTCTCCGTCAAATGACCGTCGCGTTTGAGCCGCGCCAAGCCGCTGCTGATTTCAACCGAAGTTCCCCACCAGACGACGATTTTCGGGTATTTTCGCAGCCACTTTTTTGATTGCGCCGTGAAACTTTGCGAACAGCAAAGCGGCAATGCCGCGCTCGTGTCCCAAAAGGCAATTTCAGTCTTCATCGCGCTCATCCGTGACGGCTTTGATTGCCGTTTCGCTTTTCAAATCGGGTCGCTTTTCATTCAAAAATGATGCGGAGACTTCGCTTTCTTCGGGCAGACGCAAAATTCCCGCCGCTGCCAAAGCCAATTCTTCGGCGGAAAAATCCGAAGTGTTGTGCAGCGGAACGATTTTGGCAATCGGTTGATTTCTCTCGCTGATCAGGATTTCTTCGCCGCGTTTCACATCGGCTAGAAAACTGCTCAAATGATTTTTTAGTTCGGCAATGTTTGTCGTTCTCATAATTTCTAAACTCACACTTGGCTATAATAGCCAAGTGTGAGCGTAAAGCGAAACGGTTTCGTCTTCGATAAAAGTATCACCTGGGTAATCGTCAACCGCCGTTACGACTCGTCCGTTTTTGATTAGTGTTTTCATAATTTTATATTGGTCAAATTTATCTTTCGTAAAATTTTTCTAAAGCGCGGCTCGTCGTGCAGGCTGTCGAATCGGTGATTGACATCCGCAAAAACCAGCCACCAGGAATGTTCGGCGGCGGCTTTTTCGAGATGGGTCAAGGCTTGCTCTTTTTCTTTCAGCCCGGCGTAGAGTTCCGCCATTCCGTAGGGCGAAACATATCTTTTGCTCGACTCAAGGTTTAAATGCTCGATTGTTTCCCGCGCTTTCTTTTCGTCGCCGGAAACAGCGTAGATGTAGCCGAGAGATGCGCGGGCGAAAGTGTTGTCGGGTGTGAGCGATAACGCCCAGCGAAACTCCGAAACGGCATCTTCATATTGCCCGTTTTGCTCGTAAGCCATACCTAAATAAATGTGTCCGGGAAAAAACGAAGCATTTGTTTCCAGAACTTCCCGATAGATTTTGATTGCCCGTTCGGGTCGCCGCATAAAGTAATAGGGCAATCCGCAAGCGACGTTGATAATCGGCGACAGCGGGTCGAGTTTTTGCGCCTCTTTCATCAGTTCGATTGAATCTGCAAACTGCCCGCGCGCAATCGAACAGAAACCGTGCCAGTGATAGGCGATTGAATAATTCGGATTTGTTTCCGCCGCTCGTTTGAAATGTTTTTCCGCCGCCGCCCAATCCCAATCGTAATTGCTTGCGATGAATCCGAGCGCGGCGTGGGCTTCCGCCAATCGGTCGTTGATTTCCAACGCTTTCCGCGCCGCCGCTTTCGCCTGCGGAATAGAGGCAGATGTGGACAAAGCACTGACCGTCGCAAAGGAAACGTAAGAATCCGCCAGACCGGAATACGCCGGAGCGTAATTCGGATCGCAGTCGAGTGCCTGCTGAAAACATTCGATTCCTTTCTTCATCCATTCCGCCGTGCGCTTGTTCCAAAAATAACGTCCTTTGAGATAAAGATGATAGGCTTCGGCACTCGCGGTATCCGGGCGCGGAAAATGTTTTGTTTCGCGCTTGGTTAAATTCAGCCGCAGTTTGCCGGAGATTTCGCGGGCGATTTCGGTTTGCATTTCCAGAATGTCGTCAAGTTTGCGGCGGTATTGGTCGCCCCATAACTGCGCCGCGTCGTCGGTGCTGACCAGCTCGATTTTTATTGTCAAAATGCCTTTGAACAAACGGATTCTGCCGGTAACGATTGTTTCAACGTCGAGTTCCGCGCCGATTTGCTGCGGGCTGACGATGCTTCCACCAAGCGTTTGATAACGAAAAGCGGTTGTCCGCGCCATCACGCGAAGGCGCGGCAGCAAGGATAAATTATCAATCAAACTCTCGGCGATTCCTTCCGAAAGATAATTTAAATCGGCATCACCGCTGTCATTGACGAGCGGCAGGACGGCGATTGAGTTAATTGATTCGGGCGATTTGCTGCCGAATTGGTTTTCCGTAATTTTTAGATTTCCGTTTGCCGAATCGTTTCGCGCGGCGCGGGATTTGAGTTCGCCAAGAATTTCTTCAATCATCGTCTGCCGAAAAACGTGCTGCTCGACCACGATTTTCTCTTCATCTTCGGTCTCGCCCGAATCTCCGACAAAGCGATAACCCCGGCGCGGCACGGTTTGAATCAAATCCCTTCCCGCTCCCAACTCCGATAAAGTTTTTCGCAAAATATAGACGTTGTTCGAGAGAACGCTTTCCTCGACAAAAGTTTCTTCCCAAACCGCTTCGAGCAATTCGTTTTTCGAGACGACTTCGCCCCGATTCTTCAGTAAAACAATCAATAATTCGACGGCTTTGAGCGGCAGCGGCACAATTTCGCCGCCGCGCCGCAAAACTTTGTGTTGAACGTCTAAATCAAAATTTGCAAAACTGTTTTTTTTGTTGCTGTTCATTTTATCGGTCAATTTTGCAGAAACACGCACGATAGTCGAGTGTGCTTCTTGAAACTTTGCACACTCGACTATCGTGCGTGTTTCTGCGCCAACTGCCTAAATTTAACAAAACTACTCGCCGCGAATCTGCAAAGAAAGAGAAAAACAAGAGAAAAACCAGAGGACTTGGCATTAGATTCGAGTTTATAAATTAAACACGATTCAGAAAATGCCGTTTGCGTCGGAACGCGAACAGTTTAACTTCTAATGATAAAAAACTCCAAGAAAATAACATCAATCACGCGCCGCCACGAATTTTTCGTGATGCGCCAAAGGCTTCGCTTTCAACTTTTTTGCGAGCAGTGCGCCGACGAGCAAGAATTCGTTTCGCTCGATGACGCGGTGTTATTTTCCGGTTTAGCCGCGCGCGAGGTTGTGCGGCTGATAGAAAAGGGCAGACTGCATTATTTGGAAACCAGCGGCGGACATCTTTTTGTTTGCGGTGAATCGCTGCGGCAAGCGGCGATATGAAAAATAAACTTAGACGGTTAGATTAAATTCTATTTTGGGAGAAAGGAAGGAAAATTATGAAAATTTCAAAAACATCGATATTCGGCGGTTTCTGTTTGCTCGGTATGTTTGCCGCAGGTTTTCTATGGCGTGATGTCGCGCCTGCCGGTTTGGACATCGTGCCAAATGTTCAGGCGCAGGCTGGCGGCTCGCGCAGATGTTCGGCGCGAACACTCAACGGCGCATACGGAATCAAGTTTGAGGGGCAGAAGATAGGCGTGGGACCTTTTGTTTCGGTTTCGCGCATTACTTTTGACGGCGACGGTCGCTTTACAACCAGTGAAATCGGACGGTTTAACGGCAATCTCGTGCAAAGGACGTTTACCGGACCTTACACGGTGAATGAAGACTGCACGGGATTCCTGGATTTCTCTTCCACGCTTTCCAATCCGCCGCACGAGGCTTTCGGAAACTTCGTCATCGTCAATGAAGGGCGCGAGTTTTTTGTGCTTGATAACGAAGCCGGCTGGGCGGCGAGCGGAGTCGGCAAAAAACTATAAAACTATTCAAACGGCGCGGAGTTTTTACTGTCGTATAAAGCGGCGATTTAATAACGGTATCGTCAAAGCGGCGGTTTTTGAATTATCCGCTTTGACGATACAAAACAAAATTTTTACTAAGAAGGATAAACAAAATGAAAACCAATTTTTTACTTTCAATCGGATGGAAGAAACTGAGTATCCTACAAGGTAGCGGGCGGCGCGTAACTGCGCTTTCCACAATGATTGTGCTGCTGACAGGCATCATCGCCTTTGCGAGCATTCCCGGCGCGAACGGCGTTATTCACGTTTGTTACAACAAAAACGGCGACAGCTCGCTGCGCGTCATTGATTCGACCGCGCGGTGCAGATCCAATGAAATCGCGTTTAACTTTAATCAAACCGGTCCGCAAGGTCTTCAGGGTTTGCAAGGTTTGCAAGGTGCGCCGGGAGCGGACGGAGCGACAGGCGCGCCCGGACCCGCCGGTATGAACGGGAGGAGCGAAGCGTACTTCGCTCCTCAGATACTTCAAATCCCGCTGATACTTGCCGGCACAAGGACCCTGCTATCAAAGAATGTTCCGGCGGGAAGCTATGTCATCAATGCCAAAGTAGAAGGAAGAAATTTTTTCGACGGTTTGCAAAGAATATTAAGATGCGAATTGAGTACCGGTGATAGCTCAACGACGACACTCGAAGTGGACGGCGCGAAGATAATCCCACTACAAGATACCGTGACGTTTGACGCTCCCGCAACAATAACTCTCGCTTGCACGGGTTTCAATATTTCCGTTAACCACTTTGTTATGACGGCGATTAAGGTTAATGCCGTCTACTAATTGAGTTTTAGCCCGATTGTGGAATTTTTAAATGCGAATTAGAAGATTAAGCGTCAAAAAAAATGTATCAAGCAAAACGGCGCGAATTTTCAGTATCTACTTCGCCGGTTAAAGCCGCCCGACAAGATACTGACGGCAAGCACGTAACGACGCTTTTCAAAAAGCGTTACCAAGAAAAATAAACAAACTTAAGGAGAAAAAAGATGGAAAAATTATTTACGAGCAGTATTTTGGTAGTTCTCTGCGGGCTTTAGTATTCACCGCCGCGATTCAAACCAAGCCTGACTGCGCTAATGTCAAAGGCACGGGAAATACGACGGCAATCGCCCAGGGCGTTTTTCAGGGAACCGCCAATTTCGGTCAAAATCAAACCGCGATGGTAACAACGTTTCTGCTCGGTGCGCCGACCGTAACCGAAGACGGCACACTGCGCGCGACGACATCGCATACATTTGTTTTCGCGGACGGCAGTTCATTTACCACGCTCGACCGCGCGGTTTTAAGTCCGACCGACACGCCCGGACTTTATAATCTGAACACGAGAGCGACGATTACCGGAGGAACCGGAAATTACGCCAACGCCTGCGGCTCGCTGAGTATTCACGGGACAATTAACCTCGTCAGCGGGCAGGTACGCTGGCGTTTCACCGGACGCGTTTGCGACTGCGGATAAGCAAATCTAAATCAAAATGACACAACCATTAACTAAAATTAATATAAACCCTAATGTTTTCATCATTGGTTTATATTTCCACTTTATTTTTGAAACCGATTGTGAAATTACCGGCGTTTTTTCGGTATGTATTCTTTTTCGTCCTTCATTGCCAGCGGTCCGCTCGCTCCGGTTTGCGAACATTGCCAGCCGCCGGTTTTGTGGATGTAACAATCGTAAATGCGTTCCGTTTTTCGTTTTGTAATCGCATCCGTGTAATCGGTGCAGGTCGTAAATGTCGCTCTGACCGGATAAATCGGTTTTTTCGGGTCGGCTTGCGAGTAAGCGTCATCAAATGTTGCTCGCCAATGACGCGGCGCACCGATTGTCATTTTTTGAAAAGTCAGTATTACCGTTGGACCACTTTCTTTTGGCTTTTTCTCCCAAAAATCACGAATCACACCTCTAAAACTTTTTTCGTTGACATTTTTTACGTCTGCCTCAGAATCCGACGCGAAACAGGCAACTGCGCCGTTAGTTTTATCTTGAGGCGTGGTTTTATCTGGATTTTTGTCGGTTTCTGAATCAGGTGCTTCGTTTTCGGTTTGTTCGCCTTCGTTCTTTTCGCTTTTGGCGGGACGATTTTTGGTTTTGCAGCCTTGATTGATTAAATCATCAATCTGGCTGCGAGAAATCGAGTCTTTGAAACCGCCGCCGGGTGAACATTCGTTGATGTAAAAAATTTCGCACCTATCTGATTTGCCCGTGCCTTTGCAGCTTAAAACTTTAAATTTTGATTTGCCGACACCGCAATCATAAATCTGGTTGTATTCGATTTTGTCCTTCATTTGCGCCATCGCCGTTTCCAAAGCGATTGCCGCGCCCGCGATTATTATCAACAAAACAATCGCCGTTAAGCCTGAGTTTTTTATTCATTGATTTTCTCCTTTAATTTTTCGATTGGTTTCTTCAAAAATTTTCAAATTGGCTTCTCGATTACCGTTGGCATATCATTTGTTGCAGCCGACGGTGTTTCTTTTTCCTGTTCATCTTCTTCGCCTTTGCTGACTTGTTCGGCAAGCACGGTGTCGGCGGCATCGGCGATGCGCTCTTCCAGATTTTCGCTCGGCGCGTCTGCCGGGTGCAGGTCTCCGGCGTGATAAAAATGCGAGGCTTGATAAAGTTCGCGCAGGAATTTGAAAAAGACTTTGCCGATGGCGATTGCCGGGATTGCGAGAATCACGCCGATTAATCCGAAGAGCTTTCCGCCGATGAGCAATCCGAGAAAAACCGCCATCGGGTGCAGATTGAGTCGTCCGCCTAAAATTTTCGGAGTCAGATAATATCCTTCCAAAGTTTGCACGGCGACGAACACACCGATAACGGCGGCAATGCCGCCAAAACCGCCGCCGCCGGCAACGGTGAATCCACCCGCCAGAACGATGCCGAGAATCGTGCCGACATACGGAATGGCGTTTAATAATCCGGCAATCAGCGCGATGCCCGCCCACGCCGGAACGCCGAGAAACCAGAATCCGGCGGCGTAGAAAATTGCCATAATCGCGCCGATCAGAAGCTGCCCGCGCACATATGATTCTAAAATCCGCCCGGATTCGTCGAACAGAAGGCTGAACGGGGCGCGAAAACGCGGCGGAATCAGAACTTCCAGAGAATCGCGCCATTTTTGGAAATCAATCAAAATATAAAAAACGAAAAACGGCACGAGCAGTAAATCGAGCGACGAGGCGAGCGTCGAAAGTAGCGCCGAGCCGCCGCCTTCGGCAGTCGTGGTGATTTGCCCGTTTTCGTCAACGGTCGCCGTCGCCGCCGTCGTCATATTTTCCTTGTAGAACGCCGACGGATTGCTTAAAAATTGTTCGATTTTGTCGCCCGCCACCGATTCGAGCGCGGGCGAATAACGCTTGAGAACCGCTCGCTGCCGGACGGCGTTTTCCGGCGTGAAATTTTCAGCGATTCGGGAACCGGCTTTCGTGCTTTCCGCCCACAAATCGGGGACGACATACGCCGTAAAAGCGGTGATGATGAGTGCCACCAGCAGAATAGCGACGATTGACGACATCGTGCGCGAAAGCCCGCGCTTTTCGGCTTGATAAACAGGTAAGCCAGCGCGAAAGAAGCCAGCACCGGAACGATGGCGACGCTGCCGACGACGTAGAGAAAATATAAAATCAGAACCGAGATCACGAGGGTCGGAACCCAGCGCAACCACCAGAAAGGCGAACGGTCTTCGACGGGTTTCGGTTTGTCCGATGAGTAATTCATCATATTTTTAAGGTGCCGCAACTTGATTTCCCCGAAAAACCGATTGACGAAACGCGAAATCCGTTATTGAGGGCAGCGGATAATTATTCAGACGGTCTCGCATTCGGCAATCAGGTTTTATAAGTCGGACTTAACCGAAGATTAACGCAGATCAACGCAGATCAAACCAAACCGTATCTGCGTTGATCTGCGTTAATCTTCGGTTAAGTCTTTCCATTTTTGATTTGTGCGAAAGGTCTGTTAAATCGCCGCCAATCCTTTATCCAAAGCCGACGCTAACTCGTCAACATTATCTTTAGTCGAATTGAGCATCATTCCCGTCCGAATGACGTTGCCGTAAAGCCCGCCTTTGCAGATAACCGAAATCGTTTCCGTCTTCGATTAAAATATCGGCGCGATAATCGTCAACCGCCGTTACGATTCGTCCATTTTTGATTAGTGTTTTCATATAATTTAAGTTTTAATCAACGCGGTAATTCAACCAGTCAAATTTGAAACGTCCGGTATGAAATTTTCTCCGTAGCCATTCTAAATCTTCTTCATAATCAGAAGCTGCTTCAATGTTCTGCTGACGTTTCTGCTTTTTGCAGTTTGTCGCAAGAAAATCTCGCATTTTTACTAAGCGTTTTTCTGATTTTGGATTTCCCCATTCAGCTAAATAGTGTGGGAAATTGTTTTTGCAATATCTAATGTATTCAGGTGAGAGTATTTCAAAAAGATTTAAGTTGAAAACTTCTGCTAAGATTTCTCGACGTTTGGAAAAATGTAATCCTTTTGTCTTGCCAACTGTGTAGCCTCTTTCTTTCAGGACACTTTTTTCAGGCGAATCCATTTGCAAATTTCCGCCTTGGCTAGAACGCAAAACTTGAGTGCTTACCCAATCCACCCAACAAGTTGAAAGATATTCGAGAGCAGGATGTCCTTCAGCAAAAGCGAGTGCCACAGCTTCGTTATCGAATGGGTCTTGCCCAGTTGTCCAAAAAGCCCAAAACATTTCTTGCGAATAAACTTTTAGTCCTAATCCTTCTCGTCTGTCTAGCAAGTTATCTAGTTTTTCTTCGCTCCAATTTTCACGACCAATGATAAGAACATTTGTTTCATCTTGAATACCGAAAACTGTTAAATTACCTTCTCCAAGAAATTCATCAAATTCTTCTTCATCAAAAGGCATTGAGCCAGTAGTTGAGACAAAGTTTTCACTAGAAGGCGCAGAACCGAAACATTCCAAAAACCAATTCTTTAAAGTTTCGTTATCGAGTGGAATTATCATATAAATTGTTTGCTTCGTAATCGTCAACCGCCGTGACGATTCGTCCGTTTTTGATTAGTGTTTTCATAAGTTAATCTTGGCTCACAACGTCGCCTTTGACGGGCGAGTAATTGGTTTTCGTTTCGTTTTTGCCGTCGCGTTTGACTGTAATTTTTTCAAAAAAAGTTTTCATACTCGCTTCGTCTTCAAAAAATGCTGTGTTTTGCATTTGAAAGTGAAGATGCGGCTCAGAAGAATTTCCCGAATTTCCGCACAGCCCGATTGTTTGTCCGCGCGTGATTTTATCGCCGACTTTCACCCGAATCGAATTTTGTTTGAAATGCGCGAAAAGCGAATATTCGTTTTCGGCGTGTTTGATAATAACCAGATTTCCGGGAACATACATTCGATTCATTTCGCCCGGTTTGTTGTCGTGAACGCCGTCAACCAAATAGACGATTGTGCCGTCGGCGGGCGCGATGATTTCCTGACCAAAAGCGTAAAAATCTTCGTTTTTCGCGCCGTCGCCTTTGTGTGTTTTGCCGCTCGCGCCCGTTTTTACAATGTCGAAGGCGAATCGCTGATTCGGCGCGTCTCGGTGTTGATTTTGTTCCGGCGTGTCGCCGCCCCAAACGACGAACCATTCGCCTTTGAAAGGCAAACTCAATTTAGTCTGGTTGCGCGAAGTGTTTTTCGGCTTGTCGGACAACGGCGGAGTTACGCGAAAACCGGCGAATTTCCCTTCCGCGTCTAAAGCGATAAGCAGAACCCATTTTCCGCGTTCAAAAGCGGCGGGAAAATTGGCAGCCGTCGGCGCGGAGAAATTCGGCGAACCGAGTTTTATGATTTTTCCTGAATCGGCGTGTAAATTATCAAAAAATTCCTTCAGTTTGTCGGTCGTTATCGCCGCTCTCATCTGCGCGTTAAACTGCTGTTCAATTTGCGCGTAATCTTTCGCGTTATAAGCCGAAACAAAAAGCTCCACCATTTTTTGAACTTTTTCCGAAGAAGTTTGTCCGAAAGCGGTTATCGCAAAAAACAGTCCCAGACTTAAACAAAATATAATTTTCTCCATTTTCATCTCCCTCAAATTCTTCCGCTAACAAAGCGCGAGACCTTTATCCAAAGCCGACGCTAACTCGTCAACATTATCTTTAGTCGAATTGAGCATCATTCCCGTGCGAATGACGTTGCCGTAAAGTCCGCCTTTGCCGATCAGAACGCCGTGCCGTTTTGTTTCTTCAAAGACTTTTAAGACGGCTTCGGGCGCGGGCTTTTGAACATTTAAACATTGGCAAGATTAAAAATAAAAAAGGCGTTGCAATCTCTCTTTCGCTTTTCGCCTTAGACTTGAATTTGTCTAAAGCCTCGATGAAAAGAGGATTGCAACGCCATTTTAGTTTAAGTTTGTCTGACGGCAAAGCCTTAAAGTTTAATTTTCAATGTTTTCTTCACAGTCAAACAAATGCTTTCTTGTTGACGGACAACTGCTCGTTACGGTCAAGGCAGACGCATCTCCGATTGCCGTCTTATCTGAAGCGGAATTTGGCGAAATAGTCGCTGCCGTTGGTATTGAAATCTCCTATCGCTACGGTAAAAGGAAAAGCACCAACGCTTTCAACGACGGTTTCGCGGCGTTGAAAGCGTTGGTGTCTGCGTTCCCGTTACTTCACCGCCGCTTTGTAGGCTTTGCGGTAATTGTCATACGCCGATTTGAAATTTCCGGCGGCTTTGTCAGCGTTTGCCTGAGTCAAAAACGACTGCGCGTTGCCGATGTTCCCGCCCGCCGCTTGGATATTTGCCAGCGTCAGCGTCACGATTTGCTGCACGAGGTCGAGTTTTCCGCCGAACGCCGTCGGTGTCATATACCAACCGACTTTTACGCCGCTACTTTCTTCCGCTAAATCCGCCTCAATTTGCGAACGCAATATCAAATCATTTAAGGCAAGCGTGTTGGTATTGCCGTTGTTGATAAGCGTCGTGGTATTGGCGTTGGCATTATTGACAATCATCGTTTTATTCGAGTTATCGTTATTGACGATGTTGGTTGTGTTGGTGTTGTCGTTGGTGATAATCGTGTTTTTGGCGTTGGTCAAATTGGTGTTGAGCGTCAGCGCGTTGGCGTTATCGTTATTGACAATCATTGTCTTATTGCTGTTGTCGTTGTTGACAATTGCCGTCTGCGCGTTGGTAATCGCCGTCGTGATGTTCGTCGTATTGGCGGTGGAGGTATTGTTGATTGATGTTTGCGCGTTGGTAATGGTCGTCGTCAACATCGTTTTATTCGAGTTGTCGTTGTTGATGATGTCGGTTTTGGCGTTGGTAATCGCGCCGGTGATGGTCGTCGTTTTCGTGTTCAGGCTGGTGAGAATCGTGTCTTTGTTGGTGTTGTCATTGTTAACAATAGTCGAGGTGTTGCCGTTATCGTTGTTGATGATTTCGGTTTTTGCGCCGTCAACTATGCCCTGAACAGCCGTTGCGTCAAGGGAAGTGCAATCGTCTTTGATAGCTTTTAAGGTTACTAAACTCAGCGCAATTCCCTTAACAATCGCAGTGGCGGCAACCGCCGGTATATTAAGCACCGGCGGGATTGCATCCTGTATCGCTTCCGCCGCGATGACGGCAGCTTCGGCAGCCGAGATGTCGGTGTTGCTGACATCCGCGTTGATTCCATCCGCACAGTTGTCGGGAGTAACGAAATTCGATTCGGTGTCTCCGCCTTTCGATTCCAGCCGAATTTCAAGCTGACGGCGCAATTCCGGTTTAATCAGCGCATTTATATTTTGCGGCGCGGCACGCCAACCGGGGAATTTTGCATATACCTCGCGCATCAGGCGAAGGTCTTCCGGCGTCGCATTAGCGACTGAAAGTTTGGCTTGAGCAATTGCTGCAAGCGGCTTCAAGCCATTTTTGTTTAACTTTTCGCGCACGACCGTAATCTCGTTGAAAAGCCGCATCACGTCTTCCATTTCCGTAAAATAGTTGGTAAGTTCCTGCCGAAATTCTTCGACGTTTGCCGACGAATCCATCACGCGACTTAAGCGTTCACGCTCGGCTTGATTAGAATTTTGGGCTTGAACCGTTGAAACAAATGTCAGTTGCAAAATAAACAGCAAACCAACCAGACCGATTAACATATTTCGTAAATTTTTCATAATTTTCTCCTTTTGATTGAAGTTGAAAACAACTTCGGTTGTAGTTTTTGGAATGATGCCCGTTTGCGTCAAACAGGCGTTGATAGTTGTATTTTTTGTCATTGTTTTTATCTCCTTTTGTTTAGTTAATGTCCTTGCAAAAATGAATGCAGGGCGAATAAATTATCTTTCAAAATGAAACCGGACGCGCCTGCTTCATTGGCGGCTTCGCGCAAACCCGCATCGTCGTAGTTGGTAACAATCAGGATATTTGCGTCGGGAAAATCGGCTCTGATTCGGCGCGTCGCGCTGATGCCGTCAACTTCCGCCATCTCGACAT
This sequence comes from Pyrinomonadaceae bacterium, assembly GCA_026785925.1. Taxonomy (GTDB): domain Bacteria; phylum Acidobacteriota; class Blastocatellia; order Pyrinomonadales; family Pyrinomonadaceae. The sequence continues at coordinate 510 of JAJAZE010000565.1, read as the reverse complement.
CCATCAAAACCCAATCGGGAAGTTGTTCGGCATATAAAGCAAAGGCTTGCGTTCCGTCGCTGCATTCGATAACTTCATCGGCAACACCATTGACCATGCGCCGGATAATCCGGCGCATCGGTTGATTGTCTTCGACGATTAAAATTTTCATCATTGCGTCCACCTGTTTGTTATCTGCCAATATCATCGGCGATGCGGCAAAGTTTGGGTATTCACAGAGCTACGCATTTTGATATGCGTAGAGCTACGCATTTTTTGTCAGTAGGACTGCGTAGGAGATGGAATGAATGGGAGAAGGGCAGATGGGGAGAAAGGGTAAAAATTCGTTTGCCTATAGTCGCCAAAGGCGACAAACATTATAGCCTATGGTGAAGGCGTTTCGCCGAAACCATAGTATTACGGATAATTCAATCCGTCGCTGAACGCGACGCACAAACCGTTTTGGTGACCGTAACGGAGCGGGTGGGGTTTAATTCTAACCACCCCAATATAGGGGGGGGATAAATTTTT
>JAJAZE010000564.1 GCA_026785925.1 Pyrinomonadaceae bacterium | reverse complement strand
TTAAACAATCCGGCTAAAATTATTACTGCCGGCGGCTCGTCGCTGCTGGTTTCCGAATCAGGAACGGACACGCCGAACAGCGGGCGTGTTTCGCTGGTCAACCGGACGACGGGCGCAAGGCGGACTTTGATTGACGGCTTGCCGTCAGGCATTACCCGCTCCGGCGGTGCGCCGGAAGTTTCGGGACCGTCGGGCATAAAATTAAGTGGGCTGAAACTTTATCTGAGCATCAGCGCGGGCGACACCTCGACGCAGGTAACAGGCGGCGCGATTGCCAATACCGCGCCGTCTTCGCCCCTGCTGATTTCGATTTTGGAATTGACTCTGCCCGCCGATTACGAAACTCTGGCGAGCGGTTTTACATTATCCTTTGCCAATCAGACGACTTTGAACGGCGGCGCACCGGTAACTTTGACTAATGCGGAAAGCAAACAATTGATTGTTCGGCTCGTCGTCAATCTGCCGGATTACGTTTCCGACCCGCGCCCGACTTTGCCGGAAAATATACGCGAGTCGAATCCTTACGGCATCGAGCTTTCCGGCGGCGCACTCTACGTCGTGGATGCCAGTTTTAATCTGCTCTACCGCATCCAAATTGCGACCGGAGCTTTTGAAGTATTTGCGACTTTCGCTTATAGACCAAATCCGACACCGGTTGGACCGCCCTTCATCGAACCCGTGCCGGACAGCATCCGGCTCGTCGGCAATAATTTGTATATTTCGTTTCTGAGCGGCTTTCCGTTCGTGGCTGGTTTGGCGGAAGTTCGCACCGTTAATCTGAACACGCGCCAGCAAGCGGTTTTTATTCCGAATCTGACTTCGGCACTCGACGTTTTGCCGTTCAACGGCACGGGCGGCGAAAACGATTCGTATCTGGTTCTGGAATTCAGCGCGAATATGCTCGCGCAAGCTCCGGGACGCTTAAAACTTTTCACGTCGCCGTCCGAATCGCCGCGAATCCTGGTCAACAATTTAGTCACGCCGACTTCCATCGCCCGCGACGCTTCGACGGGAAGCATTTTCGTCACGGAAAAAGCGACGGGCAGGATTATGCGAGTCAACGCGCCGCAAGCGATTTTTAAGGATTACTTCGGCACGGGCAAAAGCGATTTCGTGAGAAACAGCGTCGTTAATAACAATATCGTCTGGAGCATATTGCGAAACCCGCCGGGTGCGCCCGCGCAAATTCGCCGCGTCGTTTTCGGTTTGCCGACCGATACGATTATAGACGGCGATTTCGACGGCGATTTAAAGCAGGACATCGCCGTTTATCGTGAAGGCACGGCGGCAAATCCGCAAAGTTATTTTTACATTCTGCCTTCGACCAGTCCGAATACGTTCATCAGTCAGGCGTGGGGAACGACCGGCGACAAACCCTTTACGGGCGATTTCGACGCGGACGGCAAAACCGATTTCTGCATCGTGCGCCGCGCTAATAATCAAATCGTCTGGATTATTCTGCCGAGCGGCGGCGGCGCGGTTCGCTACGTTCCATTCGGTTTGGCAAGCGACCGCGAAAACCCAACGGCGGCGGACTTCAACGGCGACGGACGCGACGATTTGATCGTTACGCGCACCGAGCCAAACGGCAATCTGACGCATTACATCGGCGAGGCAAGCAGCGGCGCGTCCGTTCTGAGTGTGCCGTGGGGCAATAACTCTTTAGCGCCGACGACCGTCTTTTTCGATGATTACACGGGCGACAGCCGCGCCGACATCGCCGTCAATTACGGCGCGTGCAACGCAAACCCGACGTGCGATAACGCCGGAACTTGGTGGATTCTCCAAACCGGAACGGCGAATTTCACGGTAACGAAATTCGGTATTCCGTTTAACCAGCAGACAATGACGGGCGACCGTCCGACTTTCGGCGATTGGGACGGCGACGGCAAAACCGATATTTCGGTTGTTCGCCCGTCAAACACCACTCTCTACGCGCTGACCAGCTCGAACGGGCAAATTCTGGCGCAGTTCTGGGACGGAATTTCAGCTTCGGCGGCAAGGGAAAACACGTTGGATGATTTAACGAGCAGATAAGGACAATGCAAATTACCGAACAAATCGTATCGAGTTGTTTTGAGTAACAAGACGGCAAGCACCGGGATTTAGATAATGGCTTTCGCGCTTTTATCCAAATCCCGGTTTCGTCAGGTTACGCTGAATTTAACCTGCTCGAATGGGCAGTTGCATAGTTTGGTGATGTCTGTGAGAATTATTGCGTTACAAATCGAATTTAACCCAATTTTTAATTATTATCCCTGCGTCAATGCTCGAAGATATATCAAGAGCAGTAAAAACCGGGAGTGTAAAATCGGAAAAATTCACCTGTCAAGTCCGCGAGTTTGCAGTGGAGAAATATGAAATATCGCCAAATGATTCGAGTCTCGCACCTGATCCCGTTGTTTTTAGCAATCGCTTTTTGGTCTTCGTCAATCGCGTCCGCCGCACCGGGCGATGTTGATTTGAGTTTTAATCCGCCAAACTTTTCATCTTCGTTCAGTTTTTTCAGCATTTATGCCAACCTCTTACAGCCTGACGGGAAGATTGTCGTCGGAGGTTCTTTCAGCAGCGTAGGCGGAAGTAACAGCATCAGTCTGGCGCGGCTGAACGCTGACGGTTCGCGTGATATGACTTTTGTTTCGCCTTTTGTTGCGGGCAGCACCGGCACGATAGTTTCGGCTCTGGCACTGCAAACGGACGGGAAAATTTTGGTCGGCGGCACACTCGTTACGCCAAGCGGCACGAGAACTCTGGTGCGCGTCAACGCGGACGGCTCGCTCGATACGACTTTTGTCGTCGCGGCATCCAGCGTCTTCGGACAAGTCGGTAAAATTGTCATTGAACCGGGCGGACAAATTCTCGCATCGGGAAATTTTCCCGGTGTCAGCCGTCTCAATTCAAACGGCTCGTTTGTCGGAGTAACCGCCACCGTATTCAGCAATGTTACCGGATTCGTTTTGCAGTCCGACGGAAAATTAGTGATTAGCGGAATATCGGGCAATTTTGGGGGCGATGCAACTCTTCGTTTTGTCGGCGCGGATATTGACCCGACTTTTCGCGGCGGAGCAGCCAATATTTTGCGCCTCAACGGTAAACCGGAGTTGCAGCCGGACGGCAAAATTCTGGTATTCGGCTTCAGTTCGGTCACGGTTGACGGCATCACACGGCGCGGAATAATTCGTCTGGATTCGAGCGGCGCGGCTGATCCGTCACTTGATATGGGAAATTTGGGCGGCGGAATTCAGGCTGTTAAATTACAGACGAACGGCAAATTTGTCGGCGGCGGATTTTTCTTTCTGCCGGGCGATACGAACGGCTACGGTTTTGCGCGATTTAACGCCGACGGCACGCTCGATTCGACTTTTCCGGTTGCGTCACCAATCCGAAACACCAATGAAACAGTTCGTTCGGTCAATATCCAACCTGACGGGAAAATTCTCATCACCGGCGATTTTACGCAGGTTGCCGGACTTCCGAGATCGCTGATCGCCCGTTTGCAAACCGACACGAATTTGCCAAATTTATCAATCGGCAACGTCTCTTTGAACGAAGGCAACAGCGGCACGACCGCGTTTAATTTTACCGTTAATCTTTCAGCAGTTTCAGCGCAAACCGTCACAGTCAATTATGCGACGGCGGATGGAACGGCAACCGCGCCGACCGATTTTCAAACGGCTTCGGGAACGCTTTCATTCGCGCTGGGTGAAATCAGCAAAACTATTACGGTTTCGGTCAACGGTGACACAACGGTTGAGCCGAACGAAACTTTTACCGTCAATTTAAGCGGCGCGGCGAACGCAGTGATTGCCGCCGGAGTCGGCACGGGAACGATTTTAAACGACGACGTTTGCACTTATTCAATCTCACCGACGAGTTTGAACATCGGCGCAAGCGGCGGCGCGGGCAATACGATCAGCGTCACGACCCAAGCCGGATGCGTTTATGCCG
>JAJAZE010000563.1 GCA_026785925.1 Pyrinomonadaceae bacterium | reverse complement strand
AGTTAAAAGCGTCGGGCGAAAAAATGCACGATTCGATTTTAGTCGTTTTAACCGCCGAACAGCGCACCCAACTCGACCGGCTAAAGGAAGAAATGAAACAGCGCAAAATGGAACGTCGTCAAAATCGGCAAAACCAAATCTCACCGTCATCGCAGGACAACTAATTATTTTCAACACGAAAAAAAGACGCTGGATTTCTCCAGCGTCTTTTTTTGCAAAATAGTAATAAAAATCAACCGATAAACATTTCGTCTTCCGTATAAACACGATCAATCTGTTTCGGCGAAGGCGCGAACAAAACCTCTAAACCTTTTCGCACTCCAGCCATTACCGCCGCAATTTCGCGTGCCGGTTCGACGACTTTCGTCTGAATATAATCGGTCGTCGTTATCACCTGCAACTGCGTCCGATCAATCGTTCGGCTGACCAGCGCGACTTTATCTTTGGCGACAATCGCCGTTTCGCCGACGAGTTGTTTCAGTTCGGCGATTTCTTCACGGATAAGTCCGGCTGACTCGGAAAAGTATTTGGTCGCCGTTGTCAGATTGGCGGAAATTTCCGTGAACTGCACCGAAATTTCCTTGCCCTGCACACTCATCGCGTTGACCTGCGTCAGCAGCGGATTGATTTTCTCCTCAACTCGTTCGACCGTGCCGATAATTTTCTTGACGATCAAAGCAATCGCAATCAAAGCAATCGCCATCACCATAAAACAAATGGCGATGACGATTGACGCGATCATTATCCAAAAAATAGGTTCGCTGGCGTTCATAGATGGTGGTTAATTAATCTTTCTTCATCTCGTTCGGGTCAAAAGAAATGCCTTCTTTAATCGGGTAACTCGGACGACCTTCGGCGATAGATTTAGTATCCGTGCGTTTCTTTTCATCAGTATACGCTTCTTTGCCGGCTTCTAAAGCGGCGGAAAACGGATTGGATGCGCTCGAAACCGCGCTCTTGGCTTTTTCGCTGATTTCACCGGCTTTGTCCTGCGCCGTCGTGTAGAGTTCGCTGGCTTTATCTTGCGCGGTCGAATAAAGTTCACCTGCTTTGTCGCGGGTTACTTCATAGTAATCACCGGCTTTTTCGCCGACCAGCGAAGCCGTTTCCTTGCCTTTTTCGATTCCCTTGCGCGTCACGTCGGCGATGTCGCCGCGCAGTTCCTCACCTGATTTCGGTGCGAACAGCAACGCCAAAATCGCGCCGATGCCGCCGCCGATTAACAGGTAAGACAGTTTCGTCGTCGCGCTGGTTTCTTCTCTTTCGTATTCGTATTTCATAAATATCTCCTTTATCTAAAAAGTGTATCAAAATAAAACAAATTTTCGATAGAAAAGAAATATAGCAAAAACTAAGCCAGATGAGAAGTGAGAAGTGAAAGGTGAGAAGTGAGAGGTGAAAGGTGAGAAGTGAGAGGTGAAAGGTGAGAAGTGAGAAGTGAAGAGGTGTAATTTGACCAAAAATATCAACTAAAGATGGTTCCAGACCTCTCACTTCTCACTTCTCACCTCTTCACCTCTTCACTTCTCACTTCTCACCTCTCACCTAATAAACGCTTTGACCATTCGCGGAATGTTTTGTAAATCCGGTAGAATTTTCACTTGGAGCCAAAGTTTTTTATCAAACATTTCCGTAACTTCGACAGCCTGATTGATGCCGATTTCTATTAACAGACAGCCATTCGGTTTTAAAAACTGCGGCGCGTCCTTGATAATTTTCCCGACAATTAAAAGTCCGCTGCCGCCGTCGGTCAAAGCCGTCAACGGCTCGAAATCGCGCACTTCCGATTGCAGATTTTTGATGTCTGCGCCCGGAATATACGGCGGATTGGACACGATCAAATCGAAAATTTCATCTTCCAAATTATCAAAAACATCTGAAATTTTTAATTCGAGACGTTCTGAAATCCGATGAGTTTTCGCGTTTCGTTCAGCGATTTGCAAAGCCTTAGCGGAAATATCCAAACCGATTGCGCTTGCCGCCGTGACCGAATGCAGAATCGAAACGGCGATGCAGCCCGAACCGATTCCGACTTCGCAAAACTTCGATTTTGCTTTCGCCTGCAAAAGTTCAATTGCCGTCTCGACCAGCATTTCGGTTTCCGGGCGCGGAATTAGAACGTCTTTCGTAACTGCGAAATCAAGCCCGTAAAATTCCTGTCTGCCGACGATATATTGAAAAGGTTCGCGGCGGGCGCGTCGTCTCACCAACTCTCGAAAGCGTTTTTCTTCTTCAACTGATAATTCATATTCGGAGTGCGCGATGAGAAAAGTCTGATTTACGTTCAGCACAAAAGCGAGCAGAGATTTTGCCTCACGACTTGCTTGGGCAATGCCGCCCGCTTGCAAAACTGTCGCCGCGCTTTTAAGTATTTCGGAAATTTTCATCACCAACGCTTTTCGCTAACATCCTCACCAAAAGGCAAAAAAATACTTTTACCTTTTACTTTTTTACTTTTGCCTTTCTACCTCGCTCCGTCGCCCCGCAGAACGGCGGGCAAGGTGAGCAGAATTATTTTCAAATCGAGCCACAGCGACCAATTGGCGATGTAATACAAATCAATCTCGACCATTTCTTCAAACGTCAGACGATTTCTGCCCGAAACCTGCCAGAGTCCTGTAATTCCGGGTTTCATATCGAGCCGTTTGCGATGCCGCAAATCGTAATCTTCGACTTCGTACGGAATCGGCGGACGCGCACCGACGACGCTCATCGCGCCGGTTAGAACATTCAAAAACTGCGGCAGTTCGTCAAGGCTCGTGCGCCGCAGAAAGCGTCCGAATTTGGTCACGCGCGGGTCGTTTTTGACTTTCCCGAAAACGGGTTTTTCGTCGTCGCCCGCGTTGGCTTCGGTCAATCCCTCGATGTTTTTGCGATACGCGGCGCGGTGCAGTTCTTCGTCCGCGCCCGACTTCATCGTGCGAAATTTGTAGCAGAGAAACTTTCGCCCGTCCATTCCGACGCGCTCCTGCCTGAATAAAATCGCGCCCGGCGAATCGAATTTGATAAGCAGAGAAATCAGAATCCAAACCGGCGACAGCAAAACGAGCAGCACACCGGAAATTAAAATATCGAACGTGCGTTTGGTGAATCTTTCCGCGTCCGAGAGCGGTTCGCGGAACAGTCTGACCATCGGCAAAACGCCGATCTGCTCGACGCTGGTTTTTTGCGGGAGAAAATTAAACAACGACGGCGCGAGCCGGAATTCGACTCGCTGTTTGCGTCCGATCTGCATCATCGCTTCAAACAATTTCTCGCTCGGTACGCTGTTGTCGGTGATAATAACTTCCTGAATTTCCAGTTCGCGGATAACATTCGGCAAATCGTCAAGCGTCCCGACAATCGGAACCTTTAGATTTTGGATTTTAGATTTTGGGTTTTGGCTTTGCTCGCCGTCATCTTCAAATCGTAAATCGTAATTCGTAATTCGTAATTCGTTCTGAATCACGCCGACCACGCGATAACCTAAATCCGTCCGCTCTTTAAGTTCCCGAATCGTCTGTTCGGCGGCGGCGTTTGAGCCGACGATTAAAGTCGGAATCAAGTTAATATCACGCGCCCGCACGAAAGTTTGCAGGTAGCGCAGGCTTATATGAAACGCGGTAAAAATGACGAGTGCCAACAGAAAATCGAGCGCGAAAACGCCGCGTGAATAGGAAAATTCCCGAAACTCGAAGCCGCCGCGAAACAGAAACGTAAAGCTGATAATCAGAAGCGAACCGACCGCGACGGCTTTGAAAATTTTGATAAATTCGTTGACGTAGGAAAACGCGCCCTGCAGCCGATAAACTCTTTGATAAATAAGCATTGCCAGCCGAATCGGGACGATAAAAAACAAAACGCCCGCGTAGGGCGCGAACTCATTTGACCACGCCCAAGCTGTCGTTGAGAAAATTGCGTCGCCTTCGCGCAGGACAAAAGCCAACCCGAAAGCAACCATCGCCAAGCTCGCGTCAACGAGAAAAATCAACGTTTTAACGAGCGGCATCACATAACGCGGTACGCGATTTTCCACTTTCACGATTTTAGTTTTGACGGCGGTTTCGGCTCTCATTTTCGTATCTATAATCTAACCCAAATCACTCGTCGGTGGAAAGTTAATGTCCGGGAGCGCGGAACCTTCCTCGCGCGTCGAGCGCAGAAGCGCGAGACAAACCGTTGCCAACTAAGTCGTCCATCGGCAACGCATTCAACGTCGCTCGCGCTCCCGGTCTGCTCCGAGCCTGACAATTTTTCGCGGCTGCGTTATTCTCTTGAAACTAGGAATGAAAGTTTTAATCACCGCGCCGAGTCTCGACGAACACAAAAATGTCAGCGGAATTTCGACGCTCGTCGCGCAAATCATCAAACACGGCGCGGCGGAATTTTCCCATTTTCAAGCGGGCAAACAAGACGGCGAAAAAATCGGCGGCAGATGGTTTTTGCAGCAGCTTTTTCTCGTGCCGCGTTTTCTGCGGCAGCTTCGGCGCGAGAAAATTGACCTCGTGCATCTCAATACGGCTCTCGTGCCGCTTTCGATTGGGCGCGATTTCGCTTTGGCGACGGCGGCGCGAATCGCCGGACGACCGATTTTACTGCATTTGCACGGCGGACGATATTTGATGAAAGAGTTTGAAAACCGTGCGCTGGCTTGGCTGACCGAAAAAATGTTCCGCTTCGCCGGCGTGATCGTCGTTTTGAGCGAACTCGAAAAAGAAAGTTTGCTTAATCGCTGGAAGAATCTGGACGTGCGGATTTTGCCGAACGCCGTGGCAATTGATGAAGTTCCAGATGCCGAACGCGAATTGAAAGAAGAAAAAACGATTATATTTCTCGGACGGCTGCACGAATCCAAAGGCTTGCTTGAGATTGTCGAAGCGTGCCGCACTCTAAAAAATGAAAATTTGACGTTTCGATTCAACTGTTTCGGCGCGGGCGCAATGCAGGATTTTTTTGTTGCCGAAATGTCGCGGATGCTCGGCGATAAATTTTATTTCGGCGGTGTTGTCGGCGGCGCGGAAAAATGGAAACAATTGGCGGCGAGCGACATTTTTCTGCTGCCGTCGCGTTACGGCGAAGGTTTGCCGATAGCGATGCTCGAAGCGATGGCGGCAAACTGCGTCGTCGTTGCGGCGGATGTCGCTTCGGTTCGCGCCGTTATCGAAGACGGCGCGAACGGCTTTCTGGTCGAGCCTTACAACGCGGCGCAAGTGGTCGAGAAATTAAAGATTTTGCTTTCCGGTAACGCCGATTGGGGACAATTACGGCGAAATGCGCGGGCGACCGTCAAAGAAAAATATGCGCTGAACGACTATCTTAAAAAGTTGGAAAATCTTTACGCTGAAATTTCTCTGCACGATTCAAAACGATAAAATTTTGTTAAATTTTCTGTGCCGCCACGCGCTCGATTTCCGCGTTCATCCTGCCGGTAAGCATATAAAAAACCATTTTGTAATCGGAAATAAATGACCACAGCGGATATTTAAACGTGGCTGGTTTATTATGTTCGACGAAAAAATGCGCGAACCACGCGAACGCATAACCGATGACTAAACAAAGCGGAAGATAAAGCCAACTGCCGCTGCGAATAATCCACACGAGCAGCACCGAACTAAGCATCGTGCCGACGAAATGCAGACAGCGCGTCAGCGGCTGCGCGTGTTCGGCGACGTAGAAATCCCAAAATTCCGTATAATTTTGGATGCGTTCGTTTTCGATTTTCATATATTTTCACTGGTTGAGGTTGACGGAAATCTAAAACATCCGTCAACCTCAACTGGGTTTTACCTAAATCTACACGAACCGGAGAATTTTGAAAACTAGATCGCCGCTCGCTGCCTGATTTCGTTCAGACTGTCATCAATCAGCATCTCGCCGTTTTCATAAACAACGCGCATCGCCGAATGTTCGGCGGAAATCTGCTCGTCGGCTTCGAGTTTAATGGTTTCATATTCGCCGTCGCGCAAAATTAAATCGAGCCGACCTTTTTTGCTGTTTTTGCCTGAATCCGTAATCGGCTGTTTATAAACTTCGCGCCATTCGCCGCCGACGGCAATCGCCGAACATTTGTAAGCGAACCGCAAAGTGTCGCGGTCAATTTTTTGCAGCAGACTCCCGCCGATGCCGAACGCAATGTTCGATGCGGAAAAGCCTTCGGTTTTCAGCCGCTGCAAAATTTGTCTGATAGACGTTTGATTCACGCCGTCGCCTTGAATAATTCGCACGTTTTTCAAAACTTTATAACCTTTTGAATTTATCTCAAAGCCGAATTTCTCGCCTAAAATTTTGGCGACGCGAGAAACGACTTCGACCGGCTCACCCGAATCGGGACGAATCACAATCGTTGCGCCCGAATCAACAACTTCCTGTTTCAACTGCTCGCCCCAAATCTTTTCGACCGCATTATAAATATCCCAGGAATCGGAAACGACGGCGACCAGCGCGTTCGGCTTGGCAAAATGTTTGAGGATATTTCGATAAGCCTCGATTTCATTTTCGCGTCCCCAACTCGTAATCGTCGAATGTTCCGCCGCCGGAATCGAAAAACCAGCCATCGGT
>JAJAZE010000562.1 GCA_026785925.1 Pyrinomonadaceae bacterium | reverse complement strand
TAAGCAGGCAGGAAGAAATATTGTAATATAATGGCAATATGAATGTGCCAAATAAATTTATTGAGAATTTGTCCGAAGAAGATTATGACAAACTGGTTGAAAACCATCAAACCGCCGAGAAGTTTCGTGTTCGTAATCGTTCACACGCCATATTGCTTTCCTTTCAAAAAAAGTCAATTGATGAGATTGCCGGCATTTGCGGGGTTCATCGAAATGCGGTCAGTCGTTGGATCAATCGGTGGAATGAGCAAGGCTTAAATGGTTTAGCGGACGTTCGACAAACGGGTCGTCCACCGATTTTAACTTTGGAAGAACAAGCTAAGTCGGTTGAAATAGCGATGCGGAATCCGCAGTTTCCACATCGGCAGTTGAGCCAAATTAAAGCGGAAACGGGGAAAGAAATCAGTTCCTGGACGCTCAAAAGAGTAATAAAAAAAAGACTATCTGTGGAAAAGAATTAAGTTGGGATTATGGAAGAAGACGGATGCGGATGAAAAGGAATTTGCCCGTCAAGACCTGGCGGAATTGACGAAGAAAGCCGATCAAGGACTGTTGGATTTAGTCTACTTTGACGGTTCGGGATTTAATTTGTCGGCAAAAGTGGTTTATGCGTGGCAAAAGCGGGGCGCACGCATCGTGGTTCCGGTGATGCGCGGCACATCGCAGAATGTGTTGGGTTTTATGTGGCATCGGTGTCAAAAGTTTTCCTCGTTCGTGTTTGAAGGCGCGATTGATTCCAATGTGGTCATCAGTTGCTTTGACCTGATCGCCCAAAGCCTTGAAAAGGAAACCGTGATCGTCCTGGACAATGCCCCGATCCATCGGAGCGAAGAATTTGCAGAGAAGATTGAGGAATGGGAAAAGCAAGGGTTAAAAATCTATTTTTTGCCGACCTATTGTCCAAGTTTGAACAAAATCGAGCTGTTATGGCAAAAGATAAAGTATGACTGGCTGACGTGGGATGCCTACAGTTGCTACAAAAACTTGTGCCGGGAACTTGATGAAATTCTCTCACAAGTCGGCTCAAAGTATTACATTACTTTTGCTTAGGTGCTTAGAAATATTCGGTTTCTTCGTCAGTCTGCACTGGCAGGACATCAATGGTAGAGGTCAATCCGGTGATAAATGGCGCGTCGCTTCCCGTCAGCGGGTTTACGAGGCGAACCTCTCCTAAACCGACTCCCAAGGGATTGTCGGTGCCGCCGCGTAAGAGAGTTACTAACAGTTGTTCGCCATAAACCCGAATACTTGTCGGGACAGCTTCAATACGACTGGTGGGCAAAATAATCGTCGGGAAAGTAACCAGCGATTCGATCTCGCCCTTATTGATGTCAGCTTTCCAGACTTTGTTATTACCGCCGTCCACGACGTAAACGTGATTGTCAATTAGCTCGATGCCGAACGGATTGGAAGCGGCGACGTTCTCCGGCGCACCGGGAATCGGGTCGGGTGACACATCGGGGAAATCCGCCACCAATCGGAGCTTCGCTTTGTCGCCCTTGCCGTTATTGAATTCCAATTCTTCGCCGTTCTTCAATGTCAGATCGTCGGCTGGCGTGATCGTAAAACCGCCAGTCGTCATTTCCGTGGACGCGCTGAAAAGCACAGCCAGCACGGAACTGAAAATCGGCGATGATGCGCCTGTCGGATTCGGAATCTCGGTGCAGGGCAACGGGCAAGCGACCGTCGGATTGCCTTCGCCGATGGTGAAATACAAAGTGCGCCCGCGCATTACGAGACCCGACGGACCTTGCGGAATACCGTAGCGTCCGACTACCGAAGGCAAGCCGTCAAGCAATCTGCGGCGCAATCCGGTTTGCGGGTCAATAATAGAAATCCGTCCATCGTGAATGCCGGTGCCTTCTTCGGCAACTATCAGATTGCCTTGCTCGGTCAGAATAACTTTCGCCGGGCGTTTCAATCCGAGCGTGACGTCAGAGACAATTTGAGCCTCGACAAAAACGCCGGAAAGCGCGATTGTCAGAGCCGCCAAAAGAACAGTTACGATTTGTTTAATGTTCATAGTTTTTTTTCTCCTAATAATTTGATTTCTCAATTGAGGTTTGAAACTTCGTCTGAAAAAACATTCCAAACAATTTCAGATTTCTTTCGAGATGGCGGCATCGTAGCGCACGGCGAAAAGGCAAGTAACGAAAGTTTCGGGAAAATTTGAGGAAAATAATTTTTGTCGTTATGATTCGCGGCATAACGACTAAATTAAATTTGGCAAACCTCACGGCACAGAAAATTGAGGCTTTGATATGCAGAAGCTGACACACCAAATTTATTCGTTCGACGAGTTCACGCTCGACCTGACCCGCGGCTGCCTGCTGCGCGGCGCGACGGAAATCAAACTGCGCCCGAAATCATTTGAGGTGTTGAAATATCTGACGGAAAACGG
>JAJAZE010000561.1 GCA_026785925.1 Pyrinomonadaceae bacterium | reverse complement strand
GCTGCCGCAGACGAAGGCTTTTTTGTTTTTTAAACTAATTTCCATAAACAGACTTTATTTTTCAGTCATTTCTATCGTGTTTACTCTTACCTCAATATTTCCCAAGAAAATACATTGTAGAAAAGCAAACCGCCTAAAATCCCGACAATTATCCACAACATAAATCGTAAAATATCGGATTGTGAATACTGTAAATCAAAAAGCGAGTCAAACAATAAGTAAATCAGTAGCAAAAAGGTATTTCGTCTTAGCTCTCGAAGCAGTTTATTTACACTACTAAAAAACAAGGGTGAAAGCAGCATTAAAATCACCAAAGAAATCAAAATCGAACAGGCGACTTCAAGCATTCCTTACCTCTGCCACTACTTCATTTAAATCAATCTCGCTCACGTCATCGACCTTCGCGCAGATTTCCATCAGCAATTTATCTTGCGCGTTGCCTTTCCGCTTCGCCACCGAATAGGGCAAATCTTCGCGGAACGTGACCATCGAATATTTGGAAAAATAATCGGGAAATTCGTGTTCGAGTTTGGTTTCCAATTCTCTTTTTCTGACAAAAATCGGGTCGGCGACGGCATCGCGCATCTCAAAAAAATTTTCTTCCGCCATCTGCGCGATGGCATCGGCGTTCGGTTTGCGCGACGCGGTGAATTCATCGAAAACCGTTTTCCAATCCGCGCCGTGTTGTTCGATTAATTGATTCAAAATGCGGCAGTCTTCAAACGAAGCGTTCATTCCCTGACCGTAAAACGGCACAATCGCGTGCGCCGAATCGCCGAGCAGTAATGCTTTGCCGCCGACATTCCAGGGAAAACATTTAATCGTGCCTAAATTTCCGGTCGGATTCGTGAAAAAATCTTCAACGAGTGTCGGCATCAGTGGAATCGAGTCAGGGAAATTGGTTTGGAAAAAGTCTAAAACAGAATTAGCCGCAGATTTCGCAGATAACGCGGATAGATGAAAATTATTTTTATGATCCGCGTTTATCTGCGTTAATCTGCGGCTAACAATTTCCTCAAAACTATTTTCGCCTTTGTGCGCGAGAAATAAAGTGCAGGTAAAACTGCCGTCGAAATTCGGCAGCGCAATCATCATAAACGCACCACGCGCCCAGATATGCAGAGCGTTTTTCTCCATCTGAAAATCGCCGTTGGCGGCGGGCGGAATGTGTAGTTCTTTGTAACCGTGTTCGAGCCAAGTCTGCGAAAAATTGAAACGCGAAATACCGCCGTGCATCATCGCGTCTCTGACGGCGGAACCCGCGCCGTCGGTGGCGATTACGGTATCTCCTTTCGCAATCAAGCCCGATGCAAACTTCGCTTCGCCCGATTGGCAGTCGAAATCAACGCATTTTTCGTTGAAAAAGAATTTCACGCCGTCATATTTTTCCGCTTCATTCATCAAAGCGACGTTCAGACCCGAACGCGAAACCGAATTGATATATTCGTCTTTTCTGCCCGAGTAAGGCGCAAGTTTCGTTTGCCCGCCGGTCGCGTGAATCATTCGCCCGTGCATCGGCACGGCTTCGGCGAGCATATATTCGTCCAAACCGACTTCTTTGAGCGCGGCGATTCCGCGATTCGACAGCGCGAGATTGATCGAACGTCCCGCCGACATTTCCGCCGTTCGCATATCACCGCGTGATTCGTAAACGTCCGCCGCAATGCCGCGTTTCGCCAGATAAATGGCGAGCAGCGAACCCGATAAACCTGCGCCGATAATCGTTATTTTTTGTTTTGGCATAATTATTTCAGACAATCCTTTAAAATTTCAGAAAAAATGAATACATCCGAAAACGAGTTATAAAGCGGCACGGGCGCGACGCGAATCACGTCCGGCTCGCGCCAATCGGCGATTACGCCTTTTTCTGAAATCGCTTTAAACAAACTTTTGTCCGAGTCTTTCACGCGAATCGAGAGTTGGCAGCCGCGCTCATACTCGTTGGCAGGCGTAATGACGGAGATACGTTCGTCTTTGATTTCGCCTAGTAAAAAATCTAAATAATTTGTCAGCTTGATTGATTTTTCGCGCAGATTTTTTATTCCGGCTTCTTCAAAAGTATCGAGCGAGGCTTTCAGTGCAGCG
>JAJAZE010000560.1:0-12500 GCA_026785925.1 Pyrinomonadaceae bacterium | reverse complement strand
CATTAAGAGCAACTTTATTTTCTTGGCGCGTTTTATAACGTCATCAGATATGATTTGTCTGCTCATTTAATTTAAGTCTGATTTTTATTTGACTTCAAACATTTCAATACTGCTTAACTTCCAATTGTTCCCGACCTTTGATAATCGAAAAACGGCAGTTCCGCTTTCAGGATTTTTGTTGAGCAACTTGATGTTTAAATTCACCTCGACCAAAGCTGTGTTTAGATCATTTTTATCAATCTGTAAGATTTTCGTTTGCCATTCCTGCGCTCCGGCAACGCCGCCGGAAAATCTTGGAATTTCGCCTGAAGCGATTAAATTGTCAAGATCAGCTTTGCGTCCTGAGACCGCCGCTTTATCAAATTGTGTGAAAAAGGCTTTGATGCTCTCGTCATTTACCTGCGGGAAATTGGCTTTTATACGTCCTTGTCTCGCCGCAAGCATCGCTCCGTATTCAGCATCGGCTTTGATTGCTTCGTCAAAAAACTTTGCCGCCTGCACGTTTTGATCATTTTTCAAAGCGATTTCGCCGAGTCCGACATTTGCCCAAGCGAGACTTCGGGCAGTCGGTAATTTCTCTTCGACAACAGAGCGAAATTCCTTTTCAGCTTCAGCGGTTTTTCCTTGGGCGGACAATGCGCGTCCAAGCCACGTTCTTATATCGTCAAAGCGCGGCGCAAATTGCAAAACGATTCGGGCGTTTTCCTCTGCTTTGGCGTAATTCTGCTGGTCGAAAGAGCGTTTGACTGTTAAAACCGCATCGCTTTCGCTAAATTTGCTCGGCACGATGTCGTCGGCGTAATCGGTTTGCGGATAAAACTTGTCGGTGTCAATTTCCGCACGAACGATTTTGTTCGTCGTTTTAAATATAATTTCACCAAAACTTTTAGCGCGGACTGTTGATTGCGCCGTAAGTTTTTCGCCGGTCTGCGTAATCGCCACGATGTTGATTAAAGCGTCAATCGCACCGAGGTTTCGCAGAGCAAGTTTTGCTTCTCCGCCGACAACCTGCGGCAAACCGATCAGCAGATTCATCTCTGTGACTTGCTCGAACGAATAATCGAGAAAAACCTTATGCGCTGAAAATGAAGAACGTATTTCGCTTAAACTCAAATTACCATCTTTAATTTGTGACTGCACGACGTTGAAAAATTCGTTTTGTCCGACACTTTTCGCCAAAAACCGCCAAATCATCGCGCCTTTATTAGCGACAGCCGCATAATAGTAGTCATCAATCGGCGACACGATAGTCAAAGGCGCGTCACGCTTGACGATTGCCGCATAAGCGATTCGCTGACGCTGACGCTCGATGTCGGCGATTTCTTTACCATATTGCTTCTCCAAAAACTGCGTCGCAATAAAACGCGGCAAGCCTTCGCTGACTGCGCCCTGACCGTCGCCGCTGCTGATTATTACCGCGCTGCCGATCCAGATTTTTGCGACGGCTTCGGCGACGGACATCACGGTTTGCGAATCGAGTTTCTGCCGCCGCAGTGCGCTCTCATCTATAAAGATAGTTCCGCCGCTCGAAAATCCCGCGCCGCGCTTGACGGCAACGATTCTAAGCGGAACGTCCGGCGCGGTTCCCAAAAGATTCGCCGTAAAATTTTTCGCTTCCGAAGCCAGCAAAGCTATTTCGTTAGCACGTTTATTTTCTTCCGCACCCGCGCCTTTTTGGATTGATACGGCAACACCGCCGATATTCGACGTATCCCAATTTCCCGCAATAAAAAATGGCTGACCGAATAATTTTTGCTCAAAAGAATTTTTATCGCTTGCGCCCGAAGAAATAATCGTTTCGCCGTTCGTTGTCTCGACTCGCAGATTAAACGGCGCGTAATCCGCGCCACGCGCAAAATACCAGCTATTCGGAGTCGGATACCAGAATGATAATGGCAAAAACTGTGAACCGATTGGCGAAAGCGCGTTCAAACCGGAATTTTCGTCAGTTTTTAACTTATAATCAACCGCCACATTAAACGTCGCGCTCGGCTGAACCGAAGGCACACGCACGATAATTCTCTGCAAATTTCGATTGCCGCCGATTTTCTCTTCGCCTTTCGTAAAATCCGCCGCCGCATTATTAACGCGCACAGCGGAAACTTCCGCTTTGTCGGAGATTCTCAAAGTCAGGCGCGAACCGGCAACTGCACCGACGTTTTTTAAATCGAGGTTGGCTTTAACAGTCAAATACCGATCCGTTTCAGTCGGCGGCAGAGTTGCCGCGACATTATATTTCTGCACTTCCCAGGTTTTGGAAGCGCGGCTTTCGTCCTGTGCAAAAACGGAAAATGTAAAAGCAAGCAGTAGAAAAGCGAAAGTTAAATTGAAGATTTTTTTCATCTCTGATTTTAGCGATTAAGATTCTTTAATTAGTTCGTGAATAGCTTTTAATTTAAAAAGCAGTTTTTCCAATTTGTTTAAATGCAGTTGATTAGGTCCGTCGCTCGGCGCGTTTTTCGGATCATCGTGAACTTCCATAAAAACCGCGTCCACACCGCAGGCGACACCGGCGCGGGCGAAATGTTCGATGTATTCGGCTTGTCCGCCCGTTGCCTTGCCGAGGTTGCCCGGAAGCTGCAATGAATGCGTGACATCGAACACGACCGGCACGCCGAAAGAGCGCATCACCGGAAAACTTCTCAAATCAACCACTAAATTGTTATAGCCGAAACTCGATCCGCGTTCGGTTAATAATATCTTTTCGCCGCCCGCGCTACGCAGTTTTTCGACGATGTTCCTGGCATCCCAAGGCGATAAAAATTGACCTTTTTTGACGTTGACAGATCTTCCGGTTCTCGCGCTCTCAACTAATAAATCGGTTTGCCGACAGAGAAAAGCCGGAATCTGGATTACATCGGCGACTTCCGCGACCTTTTCAACCTGCCGGGTTTCGTGAACGTCAGTGATTATAGAAACGCCGATTTCAGCTTTAACCTGCGCGAGAGTTTCCAAGCCTTTCTCCATTCCATCGCCGCGAAAGCTGTCCGATGAACTGCGATTCGCTTTGTCGAACGAAGACTTATAAACGAATTCCACGCCGACCGTTTGGCAAATGTCTTTGATTTCCTGCGCCATAAAAAGCGCGTGCTGCGCTGATTCGACCACGCACGGACCCAAAATAAACGTCAAACGCCCGTCGCCGAAAGTCACATTTCCCGCCTGAAAAGATTTTATATTTATTTCCGTCATTATAATTTGATTCTCGATGCAAGAAGTATATTCTATTTTACACGACCGTTTGTTTCAAGAATCGCTGTATTTACGAGATATTGCAGTTCAGAATCGGCTGGATATGCAGCGATGGGAAATTTATAGTTATAATTTTAAGAACTAGGGGAATAAAATAATGAGCAAAGTGACCAAAAAAAAATCAGAGACGAAAACAAAAAACACGAGAGCGGCAAAAACTACCGCCGCAAAAGCGACCACAATTGAACCGGCAGAACCGATTATCAATCAGCGCGGACGAATCTTGCAGGAATACGGCACGGTCATCAAACTGCCGATTGGATTGAGCGAAAGTATCTGCTTAAAAAGCGTTAACGCGCTCAACGAAGTTTTGGCGGATACGATAACCATCCGCGATATGTATAAAAAGCATCACTGGCAAGTCGCCGGACATACTTTTTATCAACTGCATTTGCTGTTCGATAAACATTACGAGGAGCAAACCGAATTGGTTGACACGCTCGCCGAACGCATCCAGCGACTCGGCGGAATCGCATTGGCGATGGCTGGCGACATTGCCGAAGAAACTAACATCGAACGCCCGCCGCGAGGGAGAGAAGAAGCTCCCGTGCAGATTTCGCGCCTGCTCGAAGCACACGAAATTATTTTGAAAGAATGCCGCCAATACGCCAAAGATGCCGACGACATCGGCGACGACGGCACGAACGATGTTTTAGTCAGCGACGTGATTCGCACCAACGAACGCCACGTTTGGTTTATCTCGGAACATTTGGTTGATGTGCCGATGGTCGAAGCTGGATAAATCAGCGATACAATTTAGAAAGGGCGCGATTGAATTACTAAACATTCAACCGCGCCCTTTTTTTATTCTGAGAAGCTGTTTGGAAACTCAAAAAGAAAGTCCGACAAACTTCAGTTTGTCGCTCTTCATTAAAAGCGATTGCCGTAAAAACATTGAGCCTGGCGGCAATCGGCGACCGACAAACTGAAGTTTGTCGGACTTTAAACACAGATTCTGAGAGAAAATTATTCTTCACCTGAAACCGTCGCCCGTTCCGGCATTTCGATTTTTCTATCGCTCGAAACATCGTCTTTCAAATTTTCGCAGCTCAGGCGATTTTCAAACGCCGCTTTGACGAACGAAACGAACAGCGGATGCGCGTTTAAAGGCTTAGATTTATATTCGGGATGAAACTGGCAGCCGACGAAAAACGGATGAACGTCGCGCGGCAGTTCGATCATTTCGACAAACTTCCCGTCCGGCGAAACGCCGCTGAAAACGAGATTTTCTTTTTCCAGAACGCGGCGAAATTCAGGATTGAATTCGTAGCGATGGCGGTGGCGTTCGGAAATTTGTTCCGCGCCGTGATAAATCTCGCGCACCAGCGAATTTTCTTTCAACCGGCAATCCCACGCGCCGAGCCGCATCGTGCCGCCGTATTCTTCGACGTTGACCAGATCACGCAGCTTAAAGATCACCGGAAACGGCGTGTCGTGGTTAAATTCCGTCGAATCGGCATCGCGCAAACCGCCGACGTTGCGGGCGTATTCGATGCAGGCGGTCTGCATTCCCAGACAAATTCCGAAATACGGTGTTCCCGATTTGCGGGCGTATTTAATCGCCTTAATCATTCCCGAAATGCCGCGTTTGCCGAAGCCGCCGGGAACTAAAATCGCGTCGTAATCCTGCAGCCGCGTTTGATAATTTTCGTCGTCAACCAAACTTTCCGATTCAATCCAATTGACATTGACCTTCAAATTATTCGCCACGCCCGCGTGCGTCAACGCCTCGCGCAGCGATTTATAACTGTCTTCGAGTTCGACGTATTTGCCGACGATGGCGATTTTCACTTCGCCTTCACCCGGTTCTTTGATCGTCGAAACCAACTCGCGCCAATTTTTCAAATCGGCGTGCGGAAACTTTTCGGCTAGTTGCAGCGATTCGACAATCAACTCGTCGAGTTCCTGTTCGTGAAAGGCGAGCGGGACTTCGTAAATCGTTTTGACATCGAGCGCGGAGATCACGGCGTTTTCCCGCACGTTGCAGAACAAAGCGATTTTCCGGCGCAAATCCAAAGACAAAGGATGTTCGGAACGGCACAAAAGAATGTCGGGCGCGATACCGATTTGGCGCAATTCCTTGACCGAATGCTGCGTCGGTTTGGTTTTCAGTTCACCGGCGGCGGCGATATACGGCACGAGCGTCACGTGAACGAAAATCGCGTTCGTTCTGCCTTCCTCATTGCCAATTTGACGAATTGCTTCCATAAACGGCAGCGATTCGATGTCGCCGACCGTGCCGCCGATCTCGACAATCAAAACGTCGGGCTTTTCTTTTTCCGCGACGACGCGCACCGCATTTTTGATTTCGTCGGTGATGTGCGGAATCACCTGAATCGTTTTGCCGAGATAATCGCCGCGCCGTTCCTTTTCAATGACGCTCAGATAAATTCTGCCGCTCGTCCAGTTATTGGCTTTCGTCAATTTCGCGTTCGTAAATCGCTCGTAATGCCCCAAATCCAAATCGGTTTCCGCGCCGTCGTCGGTCACATAGCATTCACCGTGCTGAAACGGCGACATCGTTCCCGGATCAACATTGATATACGGGTCGAGCTTCATCATCTGAACTCTCGCCCCGCGTGCCTCCAAAAGGCAGCCGATAGAACTCGCCGCCAAACCTTTCCCCAAACTCGAAACCACGCCGCCGGTGACGAAAATATATTTTGTCATTTTTCTTTCTCCTCAAAAATGAAAAGCCAATTGTTTTGTCTGAATAATTTTATTCGCTTCTAAATCCACCTGATATTCTTTAATGCAGTTCGCCACATATTCCGCTAATTTCACGGGAACGGCGTTGCCGATCATTTGTTCCAAAGCCGATTTATTGCCGGTAAATTTGAAGTTTTCGGGAAAAGTCTGCAAGTAACTTCTTTCAATCGTCGTCAAAGGTCTGACTTTTCCGTTCGGATCGCAGGCATCGCCCGAATGTCTGACGTAAGTTCCGGGAATCGGACGATTGACACCGCGAACCGTTGGACTCGGCTCGTGAACGCTATAAATTCCGCGCCGCTGATAACTTCGCGGATGACGATAATAAAATTCGACTTCTAAATCTTCTCCCAAATGCTCGAAAACCGTCATCGGTTTCACCGATTGATTTTTGTCTAAATAAGAATCCAAAAAATTGTCAGCCGATTTCAAATGTCCGATGAGAAAAAATCTTTTTCTGTTTTGCGGAACTCGACAGCGACTTGCATCTAAAATCGTTTCGGTCAAACCGTAGCCGACATTTTTCAAAACGTCTTTTGCTTCGCGCAAAATTTCGCTTTTAATAATTCGCGGAACATTCTCCATCACAAACCATTCGGGCGCAACTCCGGCGATAATTTTCGCTAAAGTCAAAGTCAAATCGGCGCGTCCGAGAGTTTCGTCACGTTTGCCCGCGCTGGAAAAATCTTGGCACGGCGCACCGCCGATTATCATTTGCGGGGTGAAGTCTTTGAAAATGTCAAAATCTGATTGCCGTGACAAATCCACATCATAAACTTGATGAGAAAAGTTTGCGCGATACACTTCAATCGCCGGTTTCCAATTATCAAATGCGGCTTCAATATTGAAACCAACATTCTGAAAACCGAGCGACAAACCGCCGCAGCCTGCAAATAAATCTATCGTTTTCATAATCAAAATAAATCCGGTGAATTAAAAATAATCGCGTCAAAACGCCGTTCAGGACTCAAAAGATTTTGTCCGCCGCCTAAAATTATATCTTTGATTTCATCTTTCGTAATGCGCGGCTTGCTCAAAATCTCGCCCTTCATAAACTGATGCGTCACTCTGCCGCTCAAGGCAAACGCTTTGTCATTTTTTGTGTTGTAGGAAAGCGAATCAATAATGCGAGCGTGATTAACCTGCCCGTCTTTGCTGAAATCGTAAAGCATTTTGAAAAGCCAGATCAAAGTTCGCAATTGGCGCGTGATTTTATTTTCGCGCAGTTCAGATTTGGCTAATTTGGCAAACAAACGAATAAACGCCAAATCGCTCCAAACAAAAACATCTAAACAGTTTTCCGCCAATTTCGGAGTTTTGCCCTGCGTTTTCCAGATCGGCTGAATGACAATCGGCGTTTGGAATTCGAGCATCGCTAAAGAAACTTCATCAATCACCCGAATCATATTTCCGAGATACGGAATAACCGCGCTTGGCTCCGTCCATTCGCCGATTTCTTCAAAGTCTTCGCCGATAATGGTTTGCAATTCAGTTCTTCGATTCTCGAAAAAAGAAAACAAACTGCAAACCAAATAAACAATCGTGTCGGGACGAACGACAATCTCGCAGCCGAAATTTTCTTCTGTCAAAAAATAAGTCGAATTATCGGGCAAAGCCGTCAGTTTGATTTCCAAACCGCGCAAACTCGTGCCGTCAGTTAAATTTTGCGTTACCAAATCAACGCGCGGAATATTTCCGATCAAAAATTTCTGAAACGGCAAAAATTGAGATTCAAACGCATAAAAAAGATTTTCGTCGGTTGGTGATAAACCGTATAAATTTTCGGTCGCAATAAAATCGTGAAAAGTTTCGAGGTTTTCATTGAGTTTGATATAAACATTCGCCAGATTTTTATGCGCCAAATACGTTGCCAAAGCAGCCGGAAAAGACGAATTAAACTGATTCTTTCCCCACGCATCTCTGTCTGTAAAATCTCTGTTTGAATGTTTAATGCCGAATAATGACGGCTTTTCAACGGCAATCATAAATTAACCTTTCCCCAAACTCGAAACCACGCCGCCGGTGACGAAAATATATTTAGTCATTTTTCTTTCTCCTCAAAAATGAAAAGCCAATTGTTTTGTTTGTAATGGTTTTGTCTTCCTTCAAATCCGTTTGGTGTTTTTTAATTCTTCTTTTCAGCTTCCAAATTAAACTTTTGAAGTAACCAGTTCAAAACTGCTCGTTGGTCATTAATCGTTGCCCGCCTGATTTGAGCCAGCAAATGAATCTGGTCAGGTTTTGGCAACTCCGTATTTTGCAAGCCTTCATCGCATTCATCGCAGAGAATCCAGTGTTGTGATTCGTCGCCCTCGCGTAGACGCAATTGTAATTTAACGAACAGCGTCGGTCGAGTTTCCCAGAAATCGCCGCGTATTGCGCCGCACATAGAACAAAACTCGACTTCAGTTTTCTTATCAAATTGATTTAAATCACTCTTCATCAATTTCTATACGCTCCACAAGCTCAATTTTCACGCCAAGCCCAAGTTCTTTTAATTTTTCCGCTAGTTTTTCGCCGTCAACAATATCAATTGCGATTGCGCCGTCACGAGTCGCTTCTTTTACAGCTTCGCGTGTGAAATAGCCTGTCAAAATTTGCAAATTATTTATCTCAGTCATTTCTCTCCTCGCTCAAATCCTCGCCGTCAGCTTTGCCTTCGCGTTTCTTTTTGCCGTAACGACCTTCTTTTAATTGCGTCTGAACTTCGTATGCCCGCGCCGCCGCCGGGTCGAAGGCTTCCTGCAAAGCGTTGACCGCCGCGCCGATTGCCGAGCCGCCTTCGGCAACATTTCGTTCAAATTCGGCGGCGGTGCGCTTTTGCGGTCTGCTCAAAATTTTCAAGCCGACCGACGCGCCGATAATCAGCAAAACGAAAAATGTTAATCCTAAAATGTCGCTCATACGGTTTTTGATTTTCACGATTTCAAATCTTTTGTAAGATTAGAAGATTTTGTCGCCGTCGAAAAGGCGGCACGGCACAATAATTTACATTAGCTTCATTATAATGATCAGCCGAAATTATCACGAAGTTTCAGCGATTACCGTTGCTTTTCAACCGGCAATAATTTAGTTTTAACCATAGCAATACAAGTCAAAATCACTTCTGAAAATAAAATTTATGATCTCCAAAGTGTCTTTGCCGTCGCTGCAAAACCTGAAAATCTTTTTATTAACCGCGTTTCTGGGCGCGACTTTTCTTCCAACAAACGCGCAAACGCCGACACCGGAACAGATGCCGCGCACGCCGGACGTGACCGTTTCGCCGACTCCGCGATTTGCGCCGTCGCCGCAAACCTCACCAAATCCGCCGATGGCGACGACTCAAACGAACAACAATCCGCTGAAACTTTTTCAATATCGTCAAATCGGACCGTTTCGCGGCGGGCGCGTCAGCACGGTTGCCGGAATCGCTTCGCAGCCGAAAATTTATTATTTCGGCGCGACCGGCGGCGGCGTTTGGAAAACTACCGACGGCGGCACAAATTGGTTTCCCGTTTCCGACGATTATTTCCGCACCGGAACCGTCGGCGCAATCGGGATTTCGGAATCTGACCCGAACATTTTATACGTCGGAATGGGCGAAGAAGCCGTGCGCGGCAACGTCTCGCACGGCGACGGCGTTTATAAATCAATGGACGCGGGCAAAACCTGGAAACACGTCGGTTTGAGCGACACGCGGCAAATCGGGCGCGTCCGCGTTCATCCGAAAAATCCCGACATCGCCTACGTCGCCGCGATGGGACATTTGTGGGCGAGCAATCAGGAACGCGGCGTGTTCCGCACCAGAGACGGCGGCAAAACGTGGCAGAAAATTTTATTCCGCGATGAAAAAACCGGCGCGGTTGATTTGATTCTCGATCCGTCGAATCCGAACACGATTTACGCCGGATTCTGGCAAATCAAGCGCACGCCGTGGGGTTTTGAATCGGGCGGCGCGGGTAGTTCGCTCTACAAATCAACCGACGGCGGCGATAATTGGACGGAAATCAAATCGAACAAAGGTTTGCCGGCGGGCAATTGGGGCAAAATCGGGATCACCGTTTCGCCCGTCAACCCGAACCGAATCTGGGCGATGATCGAAGCCAAAGACGGCGGACTTTACCGTTCGGACGACGGCGGAGAAACTTGGACGCGCACCTCCGACAACGCCAATATCCGGCAGCGTCCGTGGTATTACACGCGAGTCTACGCTGACACGCAGAACGCCGAAACGGTTTATGTTTTGAACGTCGCGCTGCATAAGTCAATTGACGGCGGGCGAACTTTTACCAATGTCGGAACGCCGCATTCGGACAATCACGATTTGTGGATTGCGCCGGAAAACAATCAGCGAATGATTGAGGGCAACGACGGCGGCGCAAATGTTTCGACGGACGGCGGCGGCAGTTGGACGGAGCAGGATCAGCCGACCGCGCAGTTTTACCGCGTGACGACCGACAACGACTTTCCGTATAACATCTACGGCGCACAGCAAGACAATTCGACGGTCAAAATTCCGTCGCGGACGGCTGATTTCAACATTAACGAAACGCATTGGTATGATGTCGGCGGCGGCGAATCGGGCTGGATTGCGCCGCATCCGGAGAACTCGGACGTTGTTTTCGCGGGCAGTTACGGCGGTTATCTGACGCGCTACGACCACAAATCCAAACAGCTTCGGACGGTCAACGTCTATCCCGATAACCCGATGGGCGCGGGCGCGGAGGCGATGAAATATCGTTTTCAGTGGAATTATCCGATTTTATTTTCGCCGCACAAAACCGACGGCGTATATCCGCTATACGCGGGCGGCAATATGCTGTTCCGCTCGATGGACGAAGGGCAAAGCTGGCAGACGATTTCGCCGGATTTGACCCGCGACGATAAATCAAAACAGGTTTCGACCGGCGGCGAAATTACTAAAGACAACACGAGCGTCGAATACTATTCGACAATTTTCACCGTCGCCGAATCAACTGTTCAGTCGGGCGTAATCTGGACGGGCAGCGACGACGGACTCGTTCACGTCACGCGCGACGGCGGAAAAAATTGGGACAAAGTAACCCCGAAAGGAATGCCCGAATGGATTCAAATCAACTCGATTGACGCTTCGCCGTTCGACGCGGGAACGGCTTATGTCGCCGCCACCGCTTATAAATCAGACGATTATAAACCGTATCTTTTCAAAACCGCCGATTACGGCAAAAGCTGGAAAAAAATTGTCAGCGGAATCGCCGATGACGCTTTTACGAGAGTCGTCCGCGAAGACCCGAATCGTCGAGGTTTTCTTTACGCCGGAACGGAAACGGGAATGTATTATTCGGCGAACGACGGCGAGACGTGGCAGTCTTTAAGGCTGAATTTGCCCGTCGTGCCGATTACCGATTTGACCGTTCACAAACGCGAAAAAGATTTGATCGTCGCCACGCAGGGACGCTCGTTTTACGTTCTGGATAATTTGCCGATTCTTTACCAAATGGCTGAGATACAGCGCACCGACGCTTTTCTGTTCAAACCTGAAGACGCTTATCGAACGCCGGGCGGCGGCGGTTTTACGTTTCCGGCGACAGTCAATTTCGGCGCGAATCCGCCGAACGGCGCGGTCGTCAATTATTATTTGAAGTCGAAACCGAAAGAAATATCCTTAGAATTTTTGGACGCGAGCGGCAAGTTGATTCGTAAATTCAGCGGAAAGCCGCCAATCGAAAATCAAACCGCGCCGCCGAATCAAAGCGAGCCGAATTTGCCGTTGGAAATCGGTTTGAATCAATTCGTCTGGAACTATCGTTTTCCGAACGCGACCACTTTGCCTAATTTGATTCTCTGGGGCGGCAGTCTCGCCGGTCAGCGCGTCGTGCCGGGAAATTATCAAGTGCGTTTTTCGGTTGACGGTAAAACGATTTCGACCGAAAATTTTGCGGTCAAAGCCGACCCGCGACTCACGACAACGCCCGCCGATTTTCAAAAACAGTTTGATTTTCTCTCGAACACGCGCGATAAATTGACCGCGACGCACGAAGCGATTTTGGAAATCCGCGATGTTCGCAAACAGTTTGAAGATTTATCGGCGCGGATAAAACCCGAACAAAAAGATTTGAAAGATAAAGCCGCTGAAATCGTCAAAAAACTGTCGGCGGTCGAAGAAGAATTGATGCAGACAAAAATCAAATCGTCGCAGGACGCGCTGAATTTTCCGATCAAATTAAACAACAAACTCGCGGCTCTGGCTTCGAGCGTGGACAGCGCAGATTACGCGCCGACTAATCAATCATACGATGTCTATAACGATTTGACGGGGAAAATTGACGCACAGTTGGCGCGTTTGGCGGAAATCAAAACTAATGACATTGCGGCGTTCAATCGTCTGTTTGCCGAGAAAAATCTGCCGGTAATTGTGACGAAAAGCAAATAATCGGGACGCTTTTAGCAATGTGGCTAATTGGAGCGGGGACGAAATCCGCGCTCCAATTAGTCTAGATTTTTTGCGCTTCGATAATCGCTTTCACGCGCTCGTAATCTTCCCGCGTATCAACGCCGATGGCGATTTCGGAAACTTC
>JAJAZE010000559.1 GCA_026785925.1 Pyrinomonadaceae bacterium | reverse complement strand
TCGTTGAAACGCTGTCTGCCGAATTGATACTGCGCCGAAGCAGCCACGCCCGGCGTGTTAAATCCTGCCGGACAAAGCGGATTGCCGCCCGCCGCCGTGCAGACCGTGCCTTGAAAAACCTGCGCGGCATTTAATAACGAAGTCGGCGACGGACTGCCCGCCGTCAAAACGGCTTGCTGCTGCTGCGCGGCATCGGCGATGTCGGAGTTGAACGCGGCGGCGAGCAGCGGATGATCGTAAAATAATCCGAGTGCGCCGCGCACGACGGTTTTGCTGTCGCCGAAAACGTCGAGCGCGAAGCCGAAGCGCGGCGCGATGTTGTTTTTGTCACGCGGAAATCCCTGCTGAACGCCGAGCGCGTCCTGCGCCGCGAGAATGTCGTTTGCCGACAAATTAATGCGCGAAAGCGGGTCGCTGAAACCGACGGGCGCAATCGTCTGCGTGAATTCGACATCATAGCGAACGCCGTAATTGATGGTCAAACGGCGCGTCGCCTTCCAGGTGTCCTGCACGAAAAACGAAACCGGCGTGTTTTTGATCTTACTGACCGGATCGCCGAAACCCTGAATATAAGTTGACGGCAAACCGAGTCCGTAAGACTGCACCGGCGTAAAGTCGGGCAAACCCGCGAAACCGGCGTTCAGATTGGTCGCCGCGAACGGTCCGAAATTAAACAATCCGGCGAAATTCAGTTCAAAAACCGCGCTCGGAATTTTGACGAAATTGATGTCGCCGCCGAATTTCAAGGAATGCGTTCCCAATACGTAATTAAAGTTGTCGGCGAATTGATAGCGCGTTTCGACCCGATCAACCGGAGAGAAAAGTTCGCGCCCGATAAACGCTGCGCCGGAGATATTGAAGGAAACTGCGTCGCCGTTTTGCGAGCGAAAAATCGCTTCGCGTCTGCCGTAGCTAAAGCGAAATTCATTCGCCGCGCGTTCGCCTAAAGTCGAATTCAGCCCGGCGGTGAACGAATAATCTTTTATATTCTGAATGCCGGTGCGCGAAAAATCGTTTTGTCCCAGCGATTGGTTTTGCGATTCGACTTGAATGCCGGTTAAATTTCCCGGATTGTAGCCGAAACGAAAACTCAACTGATTATCGGCGTTGAGATTGTGGTCGGTGCGAAGCGAGAAAAAATTGGAACGGTCGGTGACGGGAAAAACTCTCTGCAAATCGAGCAGCGGACGAAACGCGATAAATTGTCCTTGAGCGTTGCGTGTGCCGACGGGAACGGGCGCACCCGACAGGAAAAATCTCTGCCCGACCGTGCCGGGTGTAATCGGCGAAATCGGCGAACCAATCGGCGCACTGTTGCACGCGCTGCCGTCGTTTGAACTAAATAATGGATTCGTGCCGGTCAAAGCCGTGTTGCCGCCGCTCGACGCGAAAAAAGCGTAAGCTCTCGCCCCGCAAATCGCCGCGATTCCCTGATTGAGCGTCGCCGGATTTCCTAACAAAGCCGTTCCCTGCTGAATCAAAGCGGTGATGCGGGCGGCTTGTTCGGCGGTCAGACGGTCGAAGGTGCGGGCTATCGGATTCAAATTCAAACCGGGGACGGCGATCACCGGAATGCTCGCCGAAGCCGTCAAACCCTGCGCGACATCGCTGGTAAAAAAACCGGTTTCGTTGCGCTGGCGGCGTTCAAAAGAGGCGAAGAAAAAGTTTTTCCCTTTGCCCGAAGTCGTCACCGGTCCACCTTCGCCGAAGTTCAAAAACGGCAGCGGTCCGCCCAAAGTTCCGCCGAACTGCGTTCGCGTGAACGCCGATTTGAACGGCGCGAACGGGTTGCGCGCCTGAATGCTTTTATCGCGGATAAAGCCGAAAACGACTCCGCTGTAATCGTTCGTGCCGCGTCTGGTGACGACGTTGACGATGCCGCCGGTGGCGCGTCCGAATTCGGGCGCGTAAGAGTTGGTCGCCACTTGAAATTCCTGCACGGCTTCCTGGGAAACCGTCGTGCGGGCGGCGTTGATCGAGTTGTCGGTAAAGTCCGAGCCGTCAACCTGCACGAGCGTCGAGCGTCCGCGCTGTCCGCCGATGTTCAAGCCCGATGTCGGTGCGGGTCCGACCGGGCGACCGTTGTCGCGCCCGACGGTCGAAATCGTCAAAGCAAATCCGGTTGCGCTGCGCTCGTTGATCGGCAGATTTTCGATGCGCTGCTGATCAATCGTATTGGACACCGAAGTTCTGGTCGTTTCAATCAAATCAACCGAATTGCCCGAAACATTAACGATCACATCCTGCGTTCCGACTTCGAGTTTGAAAGCGAGTTCGGCACTCTGCCCGACGGTCAGACGAACCGGCGAGACGACGGTTTTCTTAAACGTCGCGGCTTCCGCCGAAAGCTCGTATTCGCCCGGCGGCAGAGCAAAAATCTGGTAAGTGCCTTCGTCGTTGGTGGTGACGGTGCGCGTGATATTGGTCGCCGGATTTCGCGCCGTCACCGTCGCGCCCGGCACAATCGCGCCGTTCGGGTCAGTGACC
Organism: Pyrinomonadaceae bacterium; assembly: GCA_026785925.1. GTDB lineage: Bacteria > Acidobacteriota > Blastocatellia > Pyrinomonadales > Pyrinomonadaceae. The sequence continues at coordinate 5,600 of JAJAZE010000559.1, read as the reverse complement.
AAGCCGCGCAAATCGGCGGTGCTGGATTGCGCCTGGGCAAATATCGTGCCGACGCTGAAAAGCATAATTGCTGCTGACATCGAGAATTTCGCGGCAATGGCGAAAATTCGCTTTTGAAACGCTTTCATTGTTTTAACTCCTTAAATTTTAGAAATGTCGCCTTACGGATGACAAAAAACTTGCGGTCGAAATGAAATTTATTTCGCTGCTTTTTGGAAAAAAAATTTACCGCGTGGTGCGCTTGGAAAAATTTAACCGGCGACATTTTTTTTAGATTTGTTAGCTTTGAAATTTTAAGCGCAAAAATCGTTTCAAAGCAAGGCGCGGAGAAAGGATAAAGGATGAATGATAAGAGATAAGGGATGAATAAGAAAAAAGGGATGAGCAGTTTTTGGCTGACTCATCCCTGATCTTTTGACTTCACTAATTAACTAAAATCCGAAGCGTGCGCCGAATTGGAACTGACGCGCCGGAGCCGCCGACGTAAAGCCGAGCGGCGAAGTCGGAGCCGCGCTCCGATTGCCGCGCGGTGTGCCGACGATCAGTTCGCTGCGTTGAGCAATGGTTAAACCGCCGACGACGTTATTGATGCCGAGCAGATTTGTCCGGTTGAACAAATTGAAGCCCTCGAAAATAAGTTCGAGATAACGACGTTCGGTAAAGTTGATTCTTCGGCTGAGACGCGCGTCAAAGGTGTAAAAGTTTTCGCCTCTGCCGGTGTTGCGTCCGACTGCGCCGGGACGGTCGCTTTGTGAACGTCCGTCGTTGTTCGCGTCAAAACCGAGTAATAAGTTAAACGGTTTGCCGGAACCGGCGGTGAAAATCGGCGCGAAAACAAAGCCGCTGAAGAATTTGCTCGCCGCCGAATCGCCGTATTTCGGCATTTGAAAAACGCCGGTCAAAACGACGCGATGCCGTTGATCGAACGACGACAACGCACGGTCGGCGCGTAAATTAAGCGGATTCTGCGCGGAGAAATCCGAGTTGAAATCCGTCACTTCATCAATCGTTTTCGAGTAGGTATAATGCGACAAAATGCTGAAATTTTGGGCGAAACGCTTTCTCAAAGTGAATGTCGCGCCGTTGTAAAACGAGTTCGCGCTCGATTCGTAAAGATTGTCCTGAAAACGGAGCGAACTGCGGAAATCGCTGCTGATTGCCGGATTGAATGAACGCACGAAGGTCGGACCGCCGCCCGGATTGTTGGCGTTCGGCGCACCGCTTTGTTTGAATTGATTGGTGTCGCGGTTGCGCGTCAGGTAAATTCCGCGATTATAAAGATAGCTGGCTTCAAACGAAAAGCCTCTGCCCAAATCGCGCTCAATCGCCAGACTCGCTTGATAGCTTTCCGGCGTTTTATAATTCGGGTCGCCCAAAAATCTTACCTCAAGCGGACTGTTTTCACGCGGCACGATTTGGGTTTGCACTCCACCAATGGGAAAGACCAAATCATTAACGGTTATGGGACGCGAGAATCCATTTGTTCGCGCCAGCAATGTTTGATAAATCACGAACGAAGACGGCAGATTGGCTCCCGGAATCAGATTAGAAGTCGCCGTCGCCAGCACGATATTGATGTTGTCGTCGGGAAAACGCGGGTTGCCGAGCGTGCGGATCACACCCGATACCAAACGATTGACGTAAGCCGAGAAAATTCCCGCGCCGCCGCGAATCACGGTCTTGCCGTCGCCGCCGATGTCATAAGCGAATCCGCCGCGCGGCTGAAAATCATTTTTGTCGAGATTCAAGCCGTATGGTTCGCGGTTGATCGAATAGCGCAAGCCGTAATTGAGCGTTAAGTTTCTTTTGACCTTCCAGGTGTCCTGCGCGTAAAATCCCGTGCGGATATTTGAGCCGCTGGCAGTATCGGTTCCGAAACCCTGCTGATAAACAGTCGGCAAGCCTAAATTAAATGCTTGTAAGGCATTTGTCGGAGTAGAGAAATTTGCCAGTAATGATGGATTATTTGCTCCTAAAAATGCTCCCAGCGAACTGGCGGTCGTTGGGGTAAAGACCGCGCCGACGACGCTGGAAACAGGAATCGCCGCGCCGAAATTAAAGCGTCCGCCGAAAAATGTTTCGTTAATATCGGTTTGATGGGTGGCAAAGATATTCGCGCCGAATTTCACCGTGTGGTCGCCGGTTACGAACGAATAATTATCAATAATATCTACGTTGCGCTGAATGCCGACCGATGGCAGAAAGATGTCGCGCCCGAAGTTGCCGAATCCTTCGATGTTGATTTCCGGTCCGTTCGGGTCATTCGGAGTCAGTCGTGATTTGTAATAAACGAAATCAACTTTGATTTCATTAACCGCGTTCGCGCCGATTTGCTGCGTGTAGGAAGCCAGCACGCCGGTGTTGAACTGGTTCAGCGATCTGCCGCGTGAAACTGCCGTCAACGCGCCCGCCGCCTGATTTTCTTCTAAAAGGTCGTTGGCGTGAAATCGGAGGTAGCCGCTCGAACGGTCGTTGAAAGTATGATCAACCCGCCCCGAAAAATATGATTGATTGGCATCGAACGGAAATTGTCCGCTGGCATTTCTAAATAAATTGACTGTGCGCGGAAAAACTGCTTCAGTGGTTGTCAAAGCATTTCGCAAATTCGCAGCCAGAACATTTGCCGGAATGTTAACGGCTACCGGCTCAGTCAAAGGATTCGTTCTGATCGGGTCAGTTCTGGTTGCCAAAAAATTAAGCAGATCATTCTGCGAATTTGTCACCCGAAAGTTATTCGGGTTAAAAAGATTGACGAAAGTATTCTGGTTTTGATTGAAACGTTCGTAGGCGGTAAAGAAAAACGTTTTGTCTTTGACAATCGGCGCGCCGAAACTGCCGCCGAACTGCTGCCGGTTAAATGCCGATTTTCCGCTCGGATTAAAGTCGAATGAATTGCGGGCATCGAATCTGTCATCGCGGAAAAGTCCGAACACGCTGCCCGAAACGCTGTTCGTGCCGGATTTCGTCACCGTGTTGACGATGCCGCCCGAAGAAGGTCCGAACTCCGCGCTGAAACTGTTTCGCAGAACCTGAAATTCCTGCACGGCTTCCTGCGAAACGGTGTCGAACACGCCGCCGGTCGTCGTAATCACCGGACCGCCGTCAACCGTCACGAGGTTGCCGCGCCCGTTGCTGCCGCCGAACGATAAACCCGAAGCCTTGCCCTGCGCCACGCGCGCGTCCGAAGCATCCGAGATATTGTCGCTGTCGTTCACGCCCGGCGTTAAAAGCGCGAGGTCGAGAAAGTTGCGGCGAGAGAGCGGCAGCGTTAAAATTTCGCGCGGCGTAATCACCGTTGACTGCTGGGTGCGTTCGGTTTCCACCACTTCGTCGCCCGAAGTGATATTGACCTGCGCCGCCACGCCGCCCGCCGAAAGTTGAATCGGAATGTTCGCCTGCTGCCCGATGGTCAAGGTCACGCGCGTCGTTTTGGCGGCGAAATTACCGCCCGCCGCTTCGACTTTTATCTCGTAATCGGTCGGCTGAATCGCCAGAAAAATATATTCGCCGTTTTCGTCCGTCACCGCCGTGCGCGATGTGCCGCGCGAGGTGTCAGTCAAGGTGACGGTCGCGTTCGGGATGACCGCGCCGGTCGAATCGGTCACTTGACCGCGCACTTCGGACAGCGAACTCGATGCCTGCGCTTTAGCCGCGCCCGCGCCGAGAACAAAGAGGCACAACAGCAGTGCGCCCAAGCCCAACAGATGTTTTGTAAATTGTCTTCGGCGCATCGGATTAAAAAACCCGACACGAGTCAGCCGAAAAGATGCTTTCATTTTTTGTAAACTCCTCTGATAAATAAAAATTAGAACTTCGGGTTCGGCATAATCGAATAAAATTTTACGTGTGCTTTTGTTTGAAAGCGGGAAGGAAGTGAACCGGAAAATATGCCGAATCGTGTCCTCATTTGTAACGTAAAATTCACATATTTGCAAGAAATAGAACGCTGATTCGACAAGATTTTTAATAATTTTTACGATTCCATATTAACAAACGCTAAATGGCATTGTCATTCAGCGTTTTATTTCCGCCGAATATGCCGGACGGGTCGCCCGCGCGAGAATTTTTCGCGGCAGTTCGCCGAGGTTGAGAGCGGCGATCAGAAGGCGGGAAAACGCCGGAACAAACGCGGCGCGGCGCATCAGCGAGCAAACAAAAAGCCGCTTTTGGAATTTGCGGGCGTGTTCGAGTTTATATTTTTCGGCAATCGCGTCAGCCGACGGATTTTCGATAATCGCGTTCGCCAAAATCTCCGCGCTTTCCAACGCCATCAGCATTCCGCTGCCCGTGAACGGGTCAATAAACGCGCCAGCGTCGCCGACGGCAAACAAATTCGTCGCCGGATTCAGGTCTTTGCGCCCGAAACCGTCAACCGCGACCGCCAGCCAATCGTGAACGACTTCGGCGTTTTTCAGAGTTGCGGCGGCGCGTTTGTTTTGAAAAATAAGCTGCTCGATGATTTGCCGGGCATCGGAGTTGAATTTTTTCACCGCTTCGGCTTTGATCAGAAAACAAAAATTCGCCAGATCGTTTTCGACGTAACTCAGACCGCCGTAACCGCCGTCGAAAAAGTAGATTTCACACGCGCCTTTCGGCAAATTGACGTTTTTGAGATGCGCTTTGAATCCGACTAATTGATTTTGGATTTTAGATTTTGGGTTTTGGATTTTCCCCGAATCTGAAAATCTTTTATCGGGCGTTTTCGCATTTTGGCGCGAAATCATTTTTCCCAAAATCCGCGCTCGTCCGGTCGCGTCAGCCAGAATGTCGGCGGAAATTTCTTTGATTTCGCCGACATTCGTCCGAATTTTCACGCCGCAGACTCGCTCTTTTTCAAATAAAACGCCGACCACCGACGTTTCATCCAAAACCTCAACGCCGATGGCTTTGGCTTTTTCCAGCAATTGAAAATCCATCGCGGCGCGGCTCAAACTCAACGCGCCGTCCGCGTCGCCGTTAAACCAGCGGCTCGGAACGCTGACTGATTTCCCTTCCGGCGCATAGAAAATCGTCTCCGCAATCCGCTCGCCGCCCGCCGCCAACATCTCTCCAAAAACGCCCAAATCCCGAAAATGGCGAAAACATTCGGGCGAAATAAATTCCCCGCACAGTTTGTGACGCGGAAATCGCTCGCGCTCGATCAAACAAACGTCGAAGTCGACTTTCGCCAGCCGAATCGCCAGACTCGCGCCCGCCGGTCCCGCACCGACGACGACGATTTTGGATTTTGGATTTGAAGTTACAGATTTCGCCATAAAATCCATCTTACAATTTTCCCGCGCACTTCTATATTTAGCAGCGTCCAAATTTTGTGACGCGATACTGGATAATAGCCTTAAAACCAATTTGCTTTAGTAATAGATTGTGCAGAAAAAGCCTTTTTACTTTCAATTGGTGAGAATAATACTTTCACTTCAAAAAAACGCAAAAGCCTTTAGTTTTGAAGACTAAGTAACAAAAGTTAAATAAAGTCATCCATCGAAGGTATTTGAGCATCCAAAAGAAGATGAGTCAAAAGAAAGTATTTTATGAAAGCGATTTTATTGTCAAGCAAGTGAGTTTTTATGCCGGTTTGCCGGAAAAGCAAAGACGACATTTTC
>JAJAZE010000558.1 GCA_026785925.1 Pyrinomonadaceae bacterium | reverse complement strand
CCACCGGCTCGACGCTTTCAGTTAACAATGTCACCGTTTCGGACGGCACAGCCTTAACCCGCGCCAATTTTCGACGAACGACCGCCGCTAATTCAAGATTTTTTAACGGAACGGAAGGCAGGTAATTTAACTTGAGTTTGGGACAAATATAAATGAAGCCTGTGCATAATTCAAAGTTGATAAAAACGCGGAGCGGACTGGAGCGCAAGCGTCCTCGCTTGCAGTGAGCGCGAGAGAGCGAAAAAAACTCCGCCAGCTTTCAACTTGAACCTTCGTCGCGCTGTTTTCGCGTCGAGGCGACGCTCACTGCAAGCGGGACGCTTGCGCTCCAGTCCGTTGTCCGTGGCAACAATTCTTATCTCGAACTAATGTTGAGTCGAAAAAAAAAGCAACTTTTAACTGTCTTTTTCTTCTTCATCGTGAATTTTCTCGGCGCATTTCGGGCAGTAGTCTTTGCGAAGAATGCGAACGAGCAAACCTTTCGCTTTAGCTCTTTTTCTGGCTTGACGCGCGCTGCGCGAATCGCTGTCAATCATATCGCCGCAAGCGTCGCAAAAAATCGTGTATTCAATCATCTCGCCCTACTTTATCCCACATTTGTTTATCGTTCCAATTTATTTCAGATTATAAAATTTCTAAAACTCAATAAATAGGGCAGGTTTTGAAACTTTGGTTGTGAGATGGATTTTGGGAATCATTTAATTGAGTTATCTTCAGAGTTGCCGCTAAATTCCTTTAGTTCCAAAAACGGGCATTTTCGAGACAGATTTAATTTGCATTGGCGGATAAAATCTGTTGTGTTTCAACAAGCGTTTTGCCCCGATAAATGCCCATCTCACTTCCTTATTTTATTCGGGTAAATCGGCAAGATAATAACATAAGGCGTTAATTGAAGAAAGCCTTTTTCTGGAAACCCAATTTATTTGATTATTTATAGAAGCGAGTCAGAAATGATTTAATTGAAAATTAAACCCAAACTTGAAAAAGCGCGGGCTTAAAAGTTGAATTAGAATGCACGAAAAAGACTTTGATGTTACTCAAAGTCTTTTTGCTTCTATTTCTTCCGTCGTCTTAATGACTAAGCGAAATATGCAAATACGGTGATGCAGAGCCGGATAAATCCGAGTTGTACTCACTTAAGGCAATGGCAATTTGACGCAATACTCCAAAATTATTAAGTTCGGTTTTTACTAATCCCGGACTAATTTTCTTTAAGAAATCCCTGCCCGGATCCTGGCTGCTGTTAAGTTTAAAGTTGGCGTAACTGTTCGTAGCTCCCCAAAGCCAATCTTCCTGGACACAGTAAAAGATGATTTCGCCTCCGTTGCCGCGCATGGCAAGCATATCGACACCGAGTCTCACCATTGCGGCTAACTCTATTTCAGCAACTTTCGTCATTCCCGCAACCACACTACCAGATAAATATTCTTCCTGCGTGCCGCCAATTTTCTCGGCAATGCCCTTCGCATTCTTAGTCGCCGGAAGCATCGCCACAAGCGCCGGCGGATTAAAATCGCCAGAATCGAAACAACCATCTTTAGAATATTTAAATGGCTTTCTGCCGCCTCCGCTCACCGTACCGAGCAATCCTGAAGCATAAATATTAAAACTCATAATCAATCAATCCCTCCTAAGTATATGGGCGATTTTCGCCACTCATATAGGAATGCGTTTGAAATCGGATAAAACTATCATCCTTTGAATTTTTTTTTCTAAAAAAAGTAAAAATCCCGCTTTTTGATTAATAAAAGCAGTATTTGAAAGTTTAGATTAATCGAATTTTAGTTATGGGACAACTTATTACCAATGGTTCGGACACTTTTTTGAGTAGTAATTCCCGTAAGTCGTTGATTCTTCAAGAGCGGCTGAATTAAATGCAAGGTAGGTTTGGAGCTAACTTGCATTTAAATTGATAAAGCACTCGAAAAATCGTTGATTTACTGGGCTTTCTCCATCAAAAAACTGTCCGAAGTATTGATTACACTAACTGCTTTTTAATGAGAAGCGAAATAAAGTGTTTAAGTGATTGAAAAAGGTTGTATTAGACTGTCTCAAAAAGGGTCGTTTTCGACACTCTAAAAAGTATAGCTCCATAAAACTAGAACACTACCTTATTTCGCCGCCGATTGGCTTTGCTTCAATTCCTTTTCGGTTTCCAAAATCGTGTGCGTCGTCTGAATCACCGTGTCGGGATTCAGCGAAATCGAGTTGATTCCTTTCTCGACCAGAAACTTCGCAAACTCAGGATAATCCGACGGTGCTTGCCCGCAAATTCCAATCTTCTTGCCGTTGCGCTTTGCCGCTTCGATTGCCATTGCGACCATTTTTTCGACCGCGCCGTTGCGCTCGTCAAACAGGTGCGCGACCATTTCCGAATCGCGGTCTAAACCCAAAGCAAGCTGCGTCAAATCGTTCGAGCCGATTGAATAGCCGTCGAAAACCTGCAAAAATTCGTCGGCGAAAACGACGTTCGCGGGCAGTTCGCACATCGCGTAAATTTCCAGTTCGTTTTCGCCCTGCCGAACGCCGTGTTCCGCCATCAGCGCGATGACTTTTTCGCCTTCTTCGACCGTCCGGCAAAACGGAATCATCGCTTTGACGTTGATTAAACCCATATCTTCGCGGACTCTTTGCAGCGCGAGACATTCGAGGCGAAAACCGGCTTTGTAACGGTCGTCGTAATATCTGGACGCGCCGCGAAATCCGAGCATCGGATTTTCCTCAATCGGTTCGTATTCCAGCCCGCCGATCAATTTGGCGTATTCGTTCGATTTGAAATCCGACATTCGCACAATCACATCTTTCGGATAAAACGCCGCCGCGATTTTCGCAATGCCTTCGGAGAGCGAACGGACAAAAAATTCCTTCGGGTCTTCTTCGCCGATTCTTCGCGCAATTTCGTCAATATCGTCGCGCCGTTTCAGATTCGGATAATTAACCAGAGCCATCGGGTGAATGCCGATGTGATTGTTGATGATAAATTCGAGCCTGGCTAAACCAACGCCGTCGTTCGGCAGCATCGAGGCGGCAAACGCCCGGTCGGGATCGCCGACGTTCATCATCACCTGCGTTTGCGGGCGTTCGTCGTTGGTGATAAATCGCTTATCAACCGAAAAATCAATTTTGCCGTAATAGATATTTCCGCGCTCGCCTTCGGCGCAGGAAACCGTCGCTTCCGTGCCGGATTTCAAAATTTCCGTCGCGTTGCCGGTGCCGACGATGCAGGGAAGTCCGAGTTCGCGGCTGATAATCGCGCTGTGACAAGTGCGCCCGCCGCGTTCGGTGACAATCGCCGAAGCGCGTTTCATAATCGGCTCCCACGCCGGATCGGTCATCGAAGTGACTAAAATATCGCCCGCCTTAAATTCTTTTAATTTGTCCGGATTAAGCAAAACGTGAACTTTCCCGTGCGCGATTTTCTCGCCGACCGCCACGCCGGTGACGAGCGGCGCGCCGTGATTGTCTGACAATCTGTAAGTTTCGACAAAATTCGTTTCCTTCTGCGTGTGAACCGTTTCGGGTCTCGCCTGTAAAATAAAAAGCTCGCCCGTGATACCGTCTTTCGCCCATTCAATATCCATCGGCTGATGTTTTCCGGCGCGTTTTGAATAATGGTCTTCGATTTTACAAGCCCACGTCGCCAATTGCAAAACTTCAAATCCGGCGAGACAAAACCGTTTACGCTGCGATTCAACGACATCTCTAACTTGCGTTCCCGTGCCGTCGTCAGCGAAAACCATTTTCACTTCTTTGACACCTAATTTGCGCGTCACAATCGGACGAAAGCCGAGCTTTAAAGTCGGTTTGAAAACCACCCATTCATCCGGCGTTGCCATTCCCTGCACGACCGCTTCGCCCAATCCCCACGCGCCGTTGATGACGACCGCTTCACGAAAACCGCTTTCGGTGTCGAGCGTGAACATCACGCCCGAACAGGCGATGTCGGAGCGCACCATCGGCTGCACGCCGATTGACAGCGCGACCTCGAAATGGTCGAAACCACGCGCCGTGCGGTAAGAAATCGCGCGGTCAGTCCACAAGGACGCATAACATTCGTGACACGCTTCAATCAAACGCTTTTCGCCCGTCACATTAAGAATCGTGTCCTGCTGTCCGGCAAACGAAGCGTCGGGCAAATCTTCCGCCGTCGCCGACGAACGCACGGCGACTTCGCACGCTTTTTTGCCGATTCGCTCGCACAAACTCGCGTAAGCCTTCAAAATCGCCGTCTCGACCGCTTTCGGAAACTCCGTCTCCAGCATCAAAGCCCGCGCTTCGCCGCCGACGCGCGCGAGTTCGTCCAGATTCTCGACATCCAAATTCTTCAGAAGTTTTTGCAGCTTCTTTTTCAGATTATTGGTTTCGAGCAGCGAGTGATAAGCGTCGCTGGTCGTCGAAAATCCATCCACGGCTTTCACGCCCTGCGCGGTCAACTCTCGAAAAAGCTCGCCCAAACTGGCACATTTGCCGCCGACAATCGCCACGTCGTCCGCACTGACTTGGCTCAAATCAAGAACTAAAGGTTTTGTCATAATGTTTTGCATTTTAGAAAGATAATCGGGAAAAGCCAAATTATACAATAACAAAGTCGGAATCGGCGGCAATTTTTATCAAAAGGGAAAGTAGACCGCCGATGACGCAGATTTGGCGAATTTTATTGGCGGCAATTCGCCGAATTCGCGTCATCGGCGGTATGTTTTTTCATTTTTGTGTAAAGCCTGAAATATCGTTGAAATTACATTTGCCGTCAATAAAAAAGGGCGCGGAAACACTTCGCGCCCTTTTTACTCGTCTGTTGATCGAATTAAAGTTTAAAGCCGTTTCTGGTCAGCAACGCTTCAAAGCCGGTTTTTTCGACGGCTTTCAGGTAGGCATCCTTCGGTTCGACGATGCCTTTTTGGACTAATTCTATCAGCGCGTCGTTGAGCATAATCATTCCGTGCTGTTTGCCGGTCTGCATCGCCGACGGAATTTGAAAGGTTTTGCCTTCGCGGATTAGATTGGAAATCGCGGGCGTGACGATTAAAACTTCGAGCGCGGCGACTCGTCCGCCGCCTTTTTTCGGCAGCAAAGTTTGGGCGACCACGCCTTTTAAAGATTCGCTCAACATCACGCGGATTTGCTGTTGGCGGTCGGCGGGAAATTGGTCAATGATGCGGTCAACGGTCGAGGCGGCGGTCGTCGTGTGCAGCGTTCCGAAAACGAGATGTCCGGTTTCGGCGGTTTCGATGGCGATTGAAATCGTCTCCAAATCGCGCATTTCGCCGACTAACAAAATGTCCGGGTCTTCACGCAAAGCGGCTCGCAGCGCGTCTTTAAAACTGTGCGTGTGATTGTGAACTTCGCGCTGATTGACCAGACATTTGTGATTCTCGTGCGTGAATTCAATCGGGTCTTCGATGGTGATAATGTGGTCTTCGCGCTCGAAATTGATGTGATTGACCATCGCGCACAGCGTCGTTGATTTGCCGCTGCCGGTCGGACCGGTGACGACGACCAAACCCTTCGACAAACTGCACAAATCCATAATCGCTTTGGATAGTCCGAGCTGTTCGGCGGTCGTGATTTTCGTCGGAATAATGCGGAAAACGCCGCCCATTCCTTTTCTATCCATAAAGATATTACAGCGAAAACGCGCCAAGCCTTCGATTTGATAAGCGAAATCGGTGTCGTTGCGCTGTTTGAATTCTTCCCGATTTCTCTCCGGCATAATCGAGGTCAAAAGCTCTTTCATTACGTCCTCCGTCAGCGCGGATTCGGTGGATTCGAGCGGTTTCATTTTACCGTCCTGACGCATCAGCGGCGGCATACTCGTTGACAGGTGCAAATCCGACGCGCCGATTGCCGCCATCGCGTAAAACAATTTATCCATTCGCGCCTTGCCGCGCAGATTCGAAGTTGAGACGACTGCCGCCGCCGCCGTTTGTTCAGTCGCGACCGGCGGCGCAGTTACCGATTGCAGCGATTTCAAAAAGTCTGCCTGATCGGATTGCGTCGCGCCCGAATGCGCTTTGACTTCGGATTCGGGCGCAGTATAAATTTCATTGCCGAAATTTGAAATGCTCGACGGCGGCGAAAAACTCGGCGACGCTTCCGCTTCGTATTCAACAATCTCGACTTCTATCGCGCCGGCGGAATGTTGAAAAGAATACTCAGGAATTTCAGCGTCGGGCGCGGAAAAAGTTTGTTTTGAAACGAAATTTGCCGCCACATTCATTTTCGCCGCGCCGTTCACGCTCGAATCGGGTGCGGCAGCTTGATTCGCTGTAAAATCGGCGAGTAGCGGACGAATCGTGACATTAAATCCGGCGGGCGTTTTTTTGACCTGAAAACTAAAATTGCCGAGCGTGTGATTATGAACGAATTCGATTTCGGGCTTATTGGGCAATTCCTGTTTGACCGCCGACGGAATCAGCGGAAAAATCAGCATACTGATTTGCGTTCCGAGCAGCGGCGAGTTGGCGACATCGGTCGTGCCGCTGCCGGAAACCAGATACGGCGTTTTATTCGGTTCGAGATGCAGTTCGTCGCTGCACGACGAGAGCAGAGTTTGCAGATATTCGTTTAGTTTTTCCATTTTTTAATCGGTCGGTGCGTGAAATTGACGGAAAGATCGAGTTCAAGAGAAAACTCAACGTAAAGATTAACATACGAAAACGATGTTTGTCATTAAAAAAGTGAGAAGTGAGAACTGAGAGATGAGATACTTCTCACTTCTCACTTCTCACTTCTCCGTCGGCTGTATTTTTACGGCGGAAAGTTTTACATTATTGATGCTGACCAATGATAAATTCACAATCAACTGCAAATCATATTGAAACTGAAAACACGCCCGAATTATCGCTTTTTCTGCCTGTTTTGAACGAAGAAGACAATTTACGCCCGATGCACACCAAAATTCAGGAAGCGTTAACCTCGCTTGGGAGAACGGCGGAAGTCATCTACGTTGACGACGGTTCGACCGATAAATCGCTCGCCATTTTACGAGAAATCGCGGACGGCGATGCGCGGGTGCGCGTTATTTCGCTGCGCCGTAACTACGGGCAAACGGCGGCGATGAGCGCGGGAATTGACGCGGCGAAAGGCGAGATTTTGATTCCGATGGACGCTGATTTACAGAACGATCCGAAAGATATTGCGAGACTTCTGGAAAAATTAAACGAAGGTTACGATGTCGTCTCCGGCTGGCGCAAACATCGCAAAGATAAACTGATTATGCGGAAAATTCCGTCGTGGATTGCCAACAGCGTGATCTCAAAAATCGGCGGCGTGCCGCTCCACGATTATGGCTGTTCGCTCAAAGCCTATCGGCGCGAAGTGATTCAGGATGTCAAACTCTACGGCGAAATGCACCGCTTTATTCCGATTTACGCGAGTTGGGCGGGCGCGCGAGTGGCGGAAATTCCGGTTGACCACCACGCCCGCACGATGGGAAAATCGAAATACGGAATTTCCCGGACGCTCAAAGTCGTCTTCGATTTGATGACGATAAAATTTATGGCTTCGTATCAAACGAAACCGATTTACGTCTTCGGCACCTTCGGTTTGACGGCTTTTCTACTTTCGATGATCGCGGGCGTTTGGGCGTTCGGGTTGAAATTTGTCTACAGCATCTCGTTTATCCTCACGCCTCTGCCGGTGATTGCGATTGTCCTGCTGGCGATTTCGATGCAGTTTTTCTTAATGGGTTTATTAGCCGAAATGCTCGTGCGAACCTATCACGAATCGCAGGACAAAGCGATTTATACTGTTCGTGAGAAGATTGGATTTGAGAAAGAAAGTGTCTGAATTAAAATGGAATTAAGCCTCGTTAACGGAGAAAGCGTTTGTTAAAAACCATAGACAAAGTTCGATTAAACACATCCAATAAATTAAATGTTGGGGAAAAGTCCCGGTTGGGGCAATTTATGACTCCTGCTATAGTTGCGAGGTTTATGGCTTCACTTTTCACTCAAAGTCGTTTCAACCATTGCAGTTTATTAGACGCGGGAGCGGGAATCGGTTCACTATCTACTGCGTTTTTGGAAAGAACGACAACGGCAAATCACAAATTGAACCGGATTGAAATTAAAGCATACGAAGTAGACAAAAACCTACGCGAACAATTAGAAAATGTTTTCGCTTGTTATGAAATACTACATCCCAATCAAAATATTGCGGTGCGGATTCTGGAAGATGACTTTATTGAAAGTGCGGTAAACCTTATACTTTCAAACAAAAAAGGTTTATTCACGCACACCATTTTGAATCCTCCGTATAAGAAAATCTCCAGCGATTCTTATCATCGTCAGATGCTTCGTCAAGTCGGAGTCGAAGCGGTTAATCTTTATTCAGCCTTTGTCGCTTTGGCTCTTGAATTATTAGAAGAAGACGGACAATTAGTTGCGATAATTCCCAGAAGTTTTTGTAACGGAACATATTATCAACATTTTCGACGTTTAATTTTGCAAAAATCCTCTATTCGCCAAATTCATCTTTTTGACGCGAGGAACAAGGCGTTTAGAGATGACAATGTTCTACAGGAAAATGTAATCATTCATCTTGAAAAAAGTAAGATTCAAGGCGATGTTATCGTGTCCACTTCGACAGATGATAGTTTTTCAGACCTTGCAAGTCATTCTTACAGTTTTGACCGCATTGTTCGTGAAGATGACAATGAGCGTTTTATCTATATTCCGACTTCAACGGAATTTTGTTTGCTTGAATCGTCTTCAACATTTAATAAATCGCTTTCGGATTTATTTATCGAAGTTTCGACTGGTCCGGTGGTAGATTTTCGGGTCAAAGAACATATTCGCCAAATGCCTGAGCCGGGAACTGTTCCGCTTTTATACCCCGGACATTTCGTTGACAACTCGATTGAATTCCCGAAAATAAATTGGAAAAAACCGAACGCCATAAGTTTTAACCGATCAACGGAAAAATGGTTATATCCGAAAGGCTTCTATGCTGTTGTCAGACGTTTTTCTGCCAAAGAGCAAAAGCGGCGAATACACGCGAGCGTTGTAAATCCCGACTTCTCCCCCGAATCTATCGCATTCGGCTTTGAAAATCACCTGAATGTTTTTCATTTCGGAAAAAAAGGGATTCCTGAAGATGCGGCATACGGGTTAGCTGCTTATCTTAATTCAACTCCCGTTGATCAATACTTTCGGCGTTTTAACGGTCACACTCAAGTCAACGCAGCCGACTTGAGAAAATTGAAATATCCTGATTTAACTGTTTTGAAAAACTTAGGCGTTTGGGCTAAGGAGCCAGGAAATCCGAGCCAGGAAATGATTGACGAAAAGTTAATTGCTTTGATTTAAGGTTATGCACAAAAATATCGAAGATGCTCTAAAAATTCTGACGATAATCGGACTGCCCCGACCTCAACAGAATGAAAGGTCGGCGTTATGTTTGTTGGCAATTTTAAATCTCACGCCCGAAAAAGAATGGCATCAGGCGGAAAATCCGATGATCGGAATTACTCCGATTATGGATTGGATACGGCAGCATTACCAAAAAGATTACGCTCCGAATACGCGTGAAACAATCAGACGACAAACTATGCACCAGTTTGTAAGCGCGGGAATTGCCTTATACAATCCTGATGATTCGTTGCGTCTCGTGAATAGTCCGAAAGCGGTTTATCAAATCGAATCTCTCACGCTTGAGTTGCTTCGTTCTTTTGAAACAAATAAATGGGCGGCAAAAATAGAAGGCTATTTTTCTCAAAGGCAGTCATTGTCAATCCGTTACGCACAGGAACGAGAGTTAAATCGCATACCGGTAAGACTTTCCTCAAACGAAAAGATTTTACTCACGCCTGGATCGCACAGCGAATTAATTAGAGCCATAATCGAAGAGTTTGCTTCAAGATTTGTTCTGGGCGGAATACTCGTTTACGTCGGCGATACGGGAAATAAATGGGGTTATTTTGACGAAAAGATTCTTTCAAAACTCGGCGTTACAATAAATTCTCACGGAAAAATGCCCGATGTCGTAATTTATTATCCTGACAAAAATTGGTTGATTTTGGTTGAAGCGGTAACTTCGCACGGTCCCGTTGATGGCAAGCGACACGAAGAATTAAAAAGTCTTTTTGCCGATAGTTCAGCAGGAATGGTTTTTGTTACCGCCTTTCCGAATCGCTCTCTGATGGCTCGCTATTTAAGTGAAATCGCTTGGGAAACAGAAGTCTGGACGGGAGATGCGCCGTCGCATTTGATTCATTTTAACGGCATCCGTTTTCTTGGTCCTTACTAAGTTAATTCAGTTGTTTAAAATGTGCGGAATAGCAGGTTGGGCAAATTTAGAAAATAAATCTTCGCAAAATTTTAGCGAAGCCGTTTTGCATTCGATGTGTGAGCGGATGAAGCATCGCGGTCCCGATTCGGAAGGTTTGTGGATTGGTGAAAATGTTGCGCTTGGAATGCGGCGGCTTTCGATTATTGACTTGCACACAGGCGAACAGCCGGTTTATTCGGAAGATAAATCAATCGTCGTCGTGATGAACGGCGAGCTTTATAATTTCCGCGAAGTCCGCGCCGATTTGGAAAAGCGCGGGCATAAATTTGAAACGCAGACCGATACTGAAATTTTGCCGCATCTTTACGAGGAATACGGCGACGCGATGCTCGAACATATCAACGGAATGTTCGCGTTCGCGCTGTGGGATGTAAATAAAAAGAAACTGCTCATTGCGCGTGACCGATTCGGCGAGAAGCCGCTTTATTACGGCGTTTTTGAAGGGAAATTGATTTTCGCGTCCGAGCCGAAAGTTTTGCTGGCAAATCCGGCGGTGAAAACTGAAATAAATCTCGAAGCCTTACGTTCTTATTTGTCGTTCGATTACGTTCCCGCGCCGCGTTCGATTTACAAAAATATTTACAAACTGCCCGCCGCGCATCTTTTGATTTTGGAGAAAGGTGAGGTAAAAACGCGCCGTTATTGGAATCTGACTTTCAGGCGCAGCGGCAAAATACCGACCATTGAAAAAGCGGCGGCGGAATTGCGCGAACTGCTTGCCGATGCCGTCAGAACGCGGATGATTTCCGATGTTCCGCTCGGAATTTTATTGAGCGGCGGCGTTGATTCTTCGACCGTCGCGGCGTTGGCGACGCAGTTTTCGACGGAAAAAGTGAAGACGTTTTCCATCGGTTTCGAGGAAGACTCTTTTGACGAATCGAAGTTTGCGCGGCAGGTTGCAGCGCATTTGGGAACCGAACATTACGAGGAAAAACTGAGCGTCGAGAAAGCCGCCGATTTGATTTCGGAAATCGGAACGTGGCTCGATGAACCGCTGTCGGACGGCTCTTTGATTCCAACGCTTTTATTATCAAGATTTGTTAAAAAGCACGTTACGGTCGCGCTTGGCGGCGACGGCGGCGACGAAATCTTTGCCGGTTATCCGATGTATTTCGCGCACAAAATAGCGAATATCTACGGGAAAATTCCGCGTGTTTTGCGCTCCGGTTTAATTGAACCGATAGTTAATAATCTGCCGGTTTCCAGCAAAAATCTTTCGTTCGATTACAAAGCCAAACGCTTTGTCGCGGCTTCCAAATACGATGCCGTCACGCGCCATCATTCGTGGTTCGGTTCGTTTTCGATTGAGGCGCAAAACGATTTGCTGACAGAAGATATTTTAGCCGATACTTCGAGTGATATTTACCAAGATGCGAAGGATTTGCTGCAAATCACCGACGCGCCGACTGAAATCGAGCGGATGCAGTTTCTCGATCTGAATTTTTATCTGGCGGAAGACATTTTGACGAAAGTTGACCGCGCTTCGATGGCGGTGTCGCTCGAAGTTCGTGCGCCGTTTCTTGATCCGCGCGTCGCGCAGTTTGCCGCGAGTCTGCCGCTCGAATACAAACTCAGAGGCAGGCAGGGCAAGTATATTTTGAAAAAAGCCGTCGCGCCTTTGCTGCCGAAAAACATTCTGCATCGCCCGAAAAAAGGTTTCGGAATTCCGATTGCCGAGTGGCTCAAAGGTCGGCTCAATCCGCTGATGCACGATTTACTCGCGTCCGACCGATTGAAAAATCAAGGTTTGTTCGATGAAAAATTTGTGCAGAAATTAATCAAAGAACACGAAACGAACGTCGCTTCGCATCACAAACAGCTTTGGACTTTACTCGTTTTTCAATTATGGTTTGACAACTTTTTGGAGAAGAATTGAACCACGAAACGACACGAAACGACACGAAAAGAAATCGTATGTTTTTCGTGTCGTTTCGTGTCATTTCGTGGTTATTTATTTTGATCGAATAAACCGAAAAACGCCGTTTGAAGGCGAAACTCAAAACAAAGCCGGAGTTTCTTTTTCAAGAAAACTCCGGCTGAAAAACTTTATCGAAAAATCAGTTACGGCTGCACAATCGTAAATTTCGCCGTCGGTTCGAGCGTTTGATTGTCTTTCACACGGTCTTTGATTTTGATTTTTAATTCGTAATCGCCGGTCGCTAAAGTCGCCGTCGGAATCAAACGCGCCAAAGTCAGACGCTGACCCGAATCGCTTAAACCTTCCCAATTCTCCGCCTGACGCAACACTTCCTTGCCGTCTTTGAGCAGCAGATACTCCACGTCAACCGCCGGTCGCAGCGTCGTCTGGTCAATGCCGGTATTATAAACCTGCATATAAATTCCGACTGCCTGACCTTTTTTGTAAATGCCGGAAAGATTCGGAATAACCTTTGACGAGCCGATCACGAAACTGCCGCCGATGTCGCGTTCAGTCGTTGTGCGAAGCGTCGAAGCTAAAATCAGCGTCGAAGTCGCCAGCTTGGTTTCTTCATAGCGCGGCACGGTAAAGCCGATACTGCGAATTCCTTTGTTGCCGGTGACGACATCGCGGACGACGACATCAACTTTGTAAGTTCCGGGCGTTAAAGCAATCGCTTTCTGGTAAATTGATTTTCGATCTTTCGCTTCGGCAAGTTCGGTCGGGGTCGCGTTGGTCGTCAC
This sequence comes from Pyrinomonadaceae bacterium, assembly GCA_026785925.1. Lineage (GTDB taxonomy): Bacteria > Acidobacteriota > Blastocatellia > Pyrinomonadales > Pyrinomonadaceae. The sequence goes on along the minus strand of JAJAZE010000558.1, from coordinate 2,213 downwards.
CGAATCTTCAAAAATTCCCGAACGCTTGCCGGAAACCGCCATCACGCGCCCGAAGATATTCATTCGTGCGGTTTGCAGTCCGCCATTGTCGCTGAATGAAAGCTCCTTGTTTTCAGTCTGGATGGTGAACGCCGTAATCACGCGGTCGTCCGATTGCCGGAAAAAGTCCACGCGCATATCGAATTCGAGCGGATTATTATCAATCACGCCGGAATCGCCGCCCGCCACTTTTTCCAAATCGCCGAATTTAACTTTCGGCGGTCGCTGGAGAGCGACGAGTATTTCCTGGCGGCGAAAAGGACTGTCCTGTTCGCGCGTGAAGTTGTTGCCGCCGCCGATTCCCGAAATGCGGTCGCCTTTATTGGCTAATCCGAGCGACTCGGCAGTCGTCAAACCCGCGCCCGGCACGTTGAGCAGCGCGTCTTTTTCGTTCGGACTGCGCGCAATTCGATATTCGCCGGTTCCGGTCGGGTCAACGAATTCGATTTCGATCCCTTCGCCGACGTTATCGAGATGGCGGTAAAACCAGATTTCAAAAGGATAAGCCGTCGTCGAGCCGCCGCCTTCGTAACTCGGACGGTCATATGCGCCGCCGGACGGATGCGATTCAATCGAATCCGGCTTGCCGAAAGTAATATAGATTTTGCCGCGATCAGTTTTCCAGCCCGGAATGCCTGATGCGTAATGCTCGTTGGCGTAGGCGATGCGTTCGTAATACTCTTCCCGATATTCGTTTTCTTCGGTGTCTGGGTCGGGATCGCGTCTGCGCCAAAAATTTTCGATAAAGTTTTCGCGCTCTTCATCGGTTTTCAGAGCTTTGTAAGCCTTACGCTCTTCGGATGTGACGATATATTCAACGTCACGGCTGATCCAATTGGAATAAATTTTATCTTTTTCTTCCTTCACCTTTCGCACTTTGGTCGAAGCGTCTTCGGACGGTTTCGGGTCTTGGGCAAAGACCAAAGACGCGCTCGCCGCCAAAATCGAAACGGTCAAAACCGTATTACGAATCAATCTTTTCTTGGACATAATTGGTAAAACTCCTGAAATGCACAGCAATAAATTCTACTTTAACTTGGTTTTATATGATAGCTTTTTAGATTTTAGACGGTAATGCTTAATTGTTCAAGATGCAGCGAGGCGGCTAATAGGTTGCCAGACGGATTGGGGAAGTGAGAAGTGAGAAGTGAGAAGTGAGAGGTGAGAGGTGAGAAGTGAAAAGTGAAAAGTGAGAAGTGAGAAACCGTCTCCCAAAAGATGTTCGCTTTTCATCTCTCATCTCTCATCTCTCACTTCTCATCTCTCATCTCTCATTTCTCATTTCTCATTTCTCATCTCTCGTTTCTCATCTCTCACCTCTCACTTCTCACTTCTCACTTCTTATTTCTGTTTCAAATACTTCCGCAAAGTTGGCGATGATTCGGTCTTCGACTTCCGCCAAATCAATCTCGCGTCCCAAAAGTCGCTCCATCGAAGTTACGGGTTCGCCTTCGCAGGCGATAATAAAATCGAAATAACTCAAGTCAGTGTTGACGTTCAGCGCGAAACCGTGCGTCGTCACCCAACGCTTGAGGTGAATGCCGATTGCCGCCACTTTTCCTTCGCGGGTATGAACGCCGGTTAATCCTTCGATTCGGAAAGCCTCGATTTTGTAATCTCGAAGCGTCCGAATCAAAACTTCTTCGATCTCGCGGACATATTTGTGAACATCTTCGCGGTCGGGCGAAAGACTGATAATCGGATAACCGACGATTTGACCGAGACCGTGATAAGTCACTTTGCCGCCGCGATTTGTCTCGTGAACCGTCACTTCCAAAGTTTTCAATCTTTCGGGACTTGCTAACACGCCGCTTTCTTTAGCGCGTCGTCCAATCGTAAAAGTGTGCGGATGTTCAAGCAGCAGCAAATAATCGCGTTCGCGCCGCTCGATCACTTCCTGTTCAAGCTCTTTCTGCAAAAGCAAACATGCGTCATAAGCGAATCGTCCGAGACGGCGAACTTGTAATTGTCTTTCCGGCATCTTTATTTATAATAAAGTCATTCGGGCAAATTGACGAATGATCGGAAAAATATATTAGACATTATTGGAAATAAGCAAAATGAATTAAACTGTGTAAATGATAGAATATAGTCAGTTAAAAGAAAAGCCGAGAGAATTTTTAGCAGTTACCAGCTTAACTGATGAAGAGTTTCAAGTTTTATTACCAACCTTT
>JAJAZE010000557.1 GCA_026785925.1 Pyrinomonadaceae bacterium | reverse complement strand
GCTCATCAACGGTTGATGTGATATTGAGATTAAATTTGAAGTTGATGAGTTTGGCGAGCGTGCCTTTTGATTTGGCTTCGGACGTGATGAGAAAATCTTGACTATCGGCGACTTGAGCGACATTGAAATTCAGTTCGGCGATGGAAATGCCTTTAATAATTTTGCTGAATTTCGCTTCGTATTCGAGATTTTCACCGGCTTTGTAAGATTCAAATTTCGCTGCCGTCTGCGCGAAAGTCGAAGCGCAGAAAACACTGAAAGTTAATGTAAGCAAGCTGAGAAATCGTTTCATCGCCATAAATTTCACCTCAAAAAAATCGTTTTAATCAACAAAACCGACCACGCGAAAATCAAACCCAAAGCCGCCTGATATTCGCGGTAGCGCAAGTATAATCCAAAATCGAAATTTATTTCCGATTTCTCGCCCGCCGTCGGTCGCGGAAAAAACAGCGGAACGCGCTCCGCATATTCTCGATATTGGTCGCCGAAAATTTGCGTCAATTCTCCCGCTTCGACGCGCATCACGGGAAAATAGATACCCAAAAATAAGGCGATAAAAACGAGTCCGAGCCACCACACGCCCGACGCAATCGTGAATCCGACACCCAGAACGAAACTTCCTAAATAAAGCGGATTGCGCGTGTAAGCGTAGGGACCGGAAACCGCCAGCGTCTGATTTTTGCGAATATGTCCCGAAGCCCACGCGCGAATCAGCAGACCGACGACGGCAATCGCGCCGCCGATTCCCAAAGTCAGCGGTTCGGGTCGGGCGAAAAATAAAAACACTGCCGCGAACAGAAAGCCGAGCGGCACTCGGAAGCGTTGAATTGGCGTAGCTTTTTCTCTACTCATTTATCTTTCGATCAAAAACAAAAGTTCCTGATTGTCTTTCTCAATTTCCTGCGTCCATTCGTTCGTCCAGCACATCGCCGCCATCACATTTTTTTTGTAATCAACTTTAACGAAATCGAGTATTTTACCCGACTGCGACAATATTTCATAAAGCTCTTCGGCGGTGGCTTTTCCGCTCGAACTGTAGGACAGAATTATGTGTTTGGCATTGGTTTTGGTAATCAGTTTTTCAATCGCCTCGACCGCCATAAACTTGCCCGAATCGCTTCGCCTGAATTCTTCAAAAACCGAACTCGCCAGCGTATCGGAAGTATCGCATCGCCTTTTAGCTTTCCCGAAAATTTTCGGTTGGTCGTTTAAAACGATTGTCGTCCACAAATGATAATACGCCGCGTAACGAACGCGCGACGGCGGCATTTTTTCGTTGTTCGAGCCGTAAGGCGGATCAAAATAAGCTAAGTCAGCTTCGACTTTTTCTATTGTTTTAAAAATATCACCGCTTAAAACTTCGTGTTCTTTTGGCGATTCAAAAAGTCTCGGAACTTTCAAATTCATCCGATTAAACGAACGCGGCGACCATTCTTTTAAGTAGGAAGAAAAATGTCCGAGTGTGCTGTCAACTTTATCCAAAGCCAAAACCAAACTCGTCAAAACTACCGCCTTTTCGATTTCGCCTAAACTTAAATTGTCAATTTCCTCACGAATCGCGTCGAGTCGGCGCGTGTTGTGAATCTGCCAGGGTTTTTTAAAACCGTCGGTTTCGGATGAACTTTTCCCGTTTGAAACACCGCCGTAATTTTCCGTGAACCAACCATCTTTTTCGGGTAAAGCGTTCAGATGATTGATAATCTCCTGATAAAATTTATCGTCTCTTTTATTTTTCAAGTAACACAAACCGAAGATTTTAGACCAAACGGCGATGTCGTTCGAGATAACTTTATAACCGAGTTGAGCAAAGGCTTGTGAAACGCGAGTCGTTCCTGCAAAACCGTCAAACACGGTTTTCGGCTTAACTTTATGAGCGAGTTGCAAGATATAGGGCAAAAGTTTCAGCTTTGAACCCGCGTATTTCACTCCTTCGGTTGCGGGAAAATTGAAGATTAAGTCTGGAAACAATGATGGAGTCATACCTTTACATTTTCTTTTTGCGCTTGAATGTCAATTTTTAGATTTTCCAGTGCCTTTGCGTGTCCGCTTCGTGTTGCGATGAGCGCGTGAGCAAATAGTTCAACTAACAACCGATATTCCGAGTAATCAATCCAGCCTTTTGTAATGCTGGTAAATCCGTGTTGCAAGGCACTTTCCTTTTTCGTGTCCGTCCAAAATCCGCGCTGAAGAGCATTTGCTTTTTTATCGCCGTAACGAACTTCGCAAATAAATCCGTCTGATTTGTCATAAAATCTAAACTTTTGATGTTGTTTGCCTGTTTCAAAACAAATTTTAGCGGTATTTTTTTTTGCTTTTTCAAAATCAAAAACCATTATATTACAGCGTTTCTTTTTTTCGTCATAAATCAACGGCAAAACATTCACGCTGCTAAAACCGCTAAAAGCGACATCTTCAAAAAGTGCGGAAATAATTTTCGGGTCGGTAATCGGACAGACTTCGGTTTTTAATCTCGGAAACATTCTAAAATTTTTATCGGTTGAAAGTTGAAGCGGTCCGACACCGTAGGCTTTTAGACTAACTGCAAAATCTATGTTGTGAATTTCGTTGGTGATGCGAATATCTTCTTCATGTTCTTTAGCTCGAAACAAATCTTTCCCGACGTGAAGCGATTTGAAGTCATACATAAACTGATTGATAAACTCCGAAATAGCAATTTCCGCCAAATCGCCGTGAGTTTTGTTGCCAATCAGCCGCATCGTAAAAATGTTGCTCAGAGTTATGTTGATAAGTTGTGGATTTTTGCTGATTAGGTGTGTAAGACGTTTGACAAAATCTAAATAGGCTTCTTTAACAGTTTTCATATTTTTGAGGCTAATTCTAATCTTTTTTGCGCCGCCCGTAAAATCGTTTCGACTTCAATGGTCATACAAATCCAGTTGTCGCAGGCGCGACGGTGACAATCGGCGCGACAGCCGATGTCGTTTCGTTCGACGCAAATATCATTTTGACGCGGGCTGCCGTTGCGCCACCACTCGGTCGGACCGAAAATGCCGACGACCGGAGTTTGCGCCGCGACCGCCAGATGCGTCGGCGCGGTGTCGCCGCCGATGTAGATTTTGGCGCGTTTGGCTAATTCATAGAAACCTTTCAAACTCGGCTGCGCGAGTCGAACTTTGCCGGATTGACTGTTTGCTAAAACTTTCTTCGCTAAATCAATTTCGTTCGGCGCGGTTGTGATAATCGAAACTAAATTGTTTTCTTCCCAGAGTTTATCCGCCAGTGCGCCGAATTTTTCCGCCGCCCAGAGCTTGGTCGTCCAGCCGCCCGCCGGATTTAACAGCGCGTAATTTTCGCCCGCGTCTTCGATGATATTTTCCGCTTCCGCCCGATGAATTGCGTCGGTGTAAATCGGAAACTCGTAATCTTTTTCGGGTGTGGGAATGTGCAGAGCTTTTTCGGCGAGCGTCAGATTTTTGCGAATTATGTGCGTCTGTTGTTCGACCTCGACCGTTTCATTCAGAAGAAAACGGCTGGCTGGTTCGCGCAAATTTTGTTTGGAAAAACCGACGCGCTTCTCGGCTCTGGCGAGTTTGATAATCGAGGCTGATTTTAAAAGTCCCTGAAAATCGAGCGCGATGTCGAATTCGTATTTGCGTAGTTCGCGCAGTTGCCGGCTCGCTTCGGTCAGAATTTTTTCGATCACTTTGCCGCCGCGTATCGAGCGCGTGTCAATCTCGATCAGATGATCTATCAATCGGTTGCCGCGCAAAATTTCCGCCGCGCTTTTCTCGACCGCCCAGGAAATTTCCGCGCTCGGCAGAGCGTGCCGAATGGCGGCGAGCGCGGGCAGCGTATGAACGACATCGCCGATGCTGCTGAGTTTGACTATCAGAATTTTCATTCGCTTTTTATACTAAGTCGTTCAGCGTCCGCATTGCAAAATCCGCTTTCCGCGATTGAGCCGGGCAAGTTCGGTGCAGAAATAATTTAGCAAATTTCGCCCGAAATGTTTTATTCTATAAAAACAGGACTTTCCGCAAAGTCCGTCATTTCCCGGTTTTTTATGCCGAAGTCAAAACGTCAAACTCGTGATTTGCGTCCTGCGCTGATTTTTCTCAACGGTGATTTACTCGCCGTGCCGATTCCGCTTGAGCGCGCGGAAGTCATTCTGGGACGCGCACTGGAAACCGACGTTCGCATCAATGACATCGGAGTTTCACGCCGCCACGCCAGCATCAATGCCGTCGCCGACCGCGCTAATGAAACGACCGATTATGTGCTAACGGATTTAGATTCGAGAAGCGGAACCTTTGTCAACGGAATTAAAATCACCAAAGAAATTTTGCAGAACGGCGATAAAATCACAATCGGCAAACATATTCTGCGCTTTGAAATACTCGACGAAATTGACCGCGAATATCATCGCCAGATTCGCCGTCTGCTCTCGCACGACGATTTGACCGGACTGCTTTCGAGCCGTTCCTTTTTCTCGGAACTGCGCCGCGAAGCCGAACGCGCCAACCGGGAAAAGCGGCAATTCTGCGTCCTGATGATGGACGTAGATTATTTTAAATCGGTCAACGACACCTACGGGCATTTAACCGGCAGCAAAACTTTAGAGGAAATCGGATCGTGCATCACGCAGAGTTTGCGAAGCGGCGACGCGGCGGCGCGTTTCGGCGGCGAAGAGTTTGCGGCGTTTCTGCTCAACGCGGAACCGGCGCAGGGAATTGTCGCGGCGGAAAGAATTCGCTCGTCAATCGAGCGCAACAAATTCAGCGTTATCCGGCAGGGCAAACCGACCGAAGTTCATCACATCACCATCAGCATCGGTGTCGCCGTTTTTCCGGGCGATTCAAAAGACCCGATTGAACTGATCGAAATGGCTGACTCCGCGCTGTATCAAGCCAAACGCGAAGGCAGAAACCGCGTCGCCGTCTACACCGATTTAGACGCGGCGGAAATTCAAAAAACACTGCCGCCGCGACTCGACTAAAGGCGGAAAGTGAGAAGTGAAAGGTGAGAAGTGAGAAGTGAGAAATGAAAAGGAAAGAATTTCTGATTCTGACATTTCAGGTTATCGTCTCTCACCTATCACTTCTCACCTTTCACCTTTCACTTCTCACCTTTCACCTTTCACCTTTCATTTGAGTAATTCTTTTGCAACTTTTCTTTCAAATTCAACGTGAAAGCTGTGTTTTATTCGCGTTCGTTATCTATTGGGATTTTTATTTGATAAACTTCCTATTTTCCGTCCGCCGACCGAAACCGGCAAATTTCAGCCGCGTTTCAACCGGCGGCGGACAACTGACGACGGACAAAGGACAATCTAAGAAAAAGTGATTACCAAACTCAATCTAGCGACCCGACCTTTTCGCAATCGAACTTTGCCGTATCTGATTGCTCTTTTGTTTCTAACATTTGCCGTCTCCGGCGCGGTTTTGTCGTTTGCCGATTTGCGGACGACGACGGCGGAAAACGAAATTGCCAAAAGCGACATCGGGCGAATGGAAGAAGAAGTTAAAGGCTTAAAAGGCAGAGGCGAACTTATTCAGCAGCAGTTAACGCCCGAACAGCGAAATTTGCTGGTTGCCGCGCACAAACTCGTGGCGAACAAATCTTTCGGCTGGTCGCGCCTCTTCGCCGATGTCGAATCGCTGCTGCCGGGCAGCGTCAGCGTTTCGCGTATCGGCGTACAGAATATCTATAAAGACGGCGACAAAACAAAAGCCGAGCTGGAATTTTCCGTTTTAAGCCGCGATTATCAAAGCGTCGTGGCGATGATTGATAATATGAACAATTCCGGCACTTTTCAGGCTGAACTGCGCGGGCAGGATTTGCAGAAAACCGACAGCATCACTTACACCGAATACACTCTGCGATTGATTTACACGCCGCGTTCCGGTTATTCGCCCGCCGCGTCTTCTGATGTCGCGCAGACGCAGGGAGCAGCGCAACAATGAACGAAAATCAAAAAACGAACGACGCGATAAAATCGAACACCGAACCGGAAATCGTCGTCAACGACTACGGCGCGACGGTAGATTCGACCGTTGTTATTGAAGAAGCGACGCGCACGGTTTTACTGACCGACGATGAAACTATCGTCATCGAAAAAGAGCCGTTAATTGATATTCAGCCGAACAACCGCCCGCGCAAAATCTACGCGGGAATGTGGGGACCGATGGAAATTACGACCGTCGGTTTGGGAATGCTGGCGATTTTGGCGGTTATTATTTTGGTCGTGCTGGTGGTTCTGCCGGCGAAAAAAGAACTCGCAGCGAACAGAAAAGAGCGCGACCGTCTGGAAGCGGAAATGTTTTCTTCGAGAAATAAATACGGCGATATTACCAAAACCGAGACGCGCGTTGCCGAAATTTTGACCAGCGTGACCGATTTTGAAACGCGCTTTCTGCGAAACCCGCTGCTCGATAAAACATCGCTTTACCAGCGCGTCAACGGTTTGATTTCGGCTTACGGACTGACCAATACCAGCGGACCCGATTACGCGCCGCTGGAAATTTCTGACGGCGGCAAAAAAGGACAGGAAACCGAAGGCGAACGCGGGCGGGCGAAATTTCAAAGTTTATTTCCGGGCGTTTACGTGACAACGACCGTCGAAGGTTCGTATCAAAATTTGCGGAGATTTATCAGAGAAATCGAAATCAGTGAGCAGTTCGTCGTTATCAGCGCAATCGAATTTGAACCGGCGGAGAACGAAGAAAAAAAAGCCGATCCGACGAAACCGGCGCAGGCGGTAATTAATCAAATTCAAATAAATCCGATGACGCAGGACGGTTTTTCGCAAAATCCGATGGTCACGCAGAATGTTCCGCTTAGTCAGCAGCCGAAAATCCTGCGCGGCAAAACGCGCGGCGAAACCGTCAGTTTAAGATTGGAAATGGCGGCATATTTTCGCCGTCCGACCGCTCCGACGGCATTAACCGGCAATCAATAACGAAAAGTATTTACAGCGATGAAATTATTTGAAGGAAAGAGTCCGGCGGAACGCAACAAAATTATCGCAGCGAGTGTGCTGGGCGTGATGGCGTTGCTGGCACTGACCTACACTTTCGGCGGCAGTCTATTCGGCGGGCGCAAAGTTTCAGTGACGGTTTCCGCTTCGCCGACACCGACGGCATCGCCGCGCCGAACTTCCTACACGGCTGCGCTGCCGACGACCGAAGAAGAGAATTTTCAATACACGACCACGCCGGTTAACTACACGCCGAGTTCTTTCTACGCGCCGGACGCGGGCAGAAATATCTTCGCGTTTTATGAACCGCCGCCGCCGACTCCATATAGTCCGACTCCGGTTCCGCCGCAAAAACCGGTCGAGATACCGACACCGACTCAAACTCCGGTTCCGCCGCTGCTCGTCGGTTTCGTCACGCCGCAGAGTGTTTTTGCCGGTTCAAAAACCTTTCGTCTGGAAGTCAACGGCGATAAATTTACGCCCGAATCGTTGATTTTTCTAAACGGTAATCAATTGCCGACGACTTTTATCAGCCCGCAGAAATTAGTCGCCGATGTGCCGTCGAATTTTATTGCCGGTGCCGGTGCAATCCAGATTTTAGTGCGGACGGCGGACGGCGGTCTTTATTCAAATCAAGTTTCCCTGAACGTGCAGGCTCCGCCGGTTCCGCAGTTTCAATATATCGGAATGATTGCGCGGCAGCGATACAATAACGACACGGCTTATTTTCAGGAACAGGGCAAACCGCTACCGCTCGGTGCGCGTTTGAACGATGTCGTGGGCGGACGTTTTCGCCTGATGAGCATCTCGGCGAGCGAGACGATTTTTGAAGATGTCAATTTGGGATTCAAACACCGGTTGGCTTTGTATCGTCCGACGGTCGGGCAGAGCGCGGGTTCAAATCCGGTGCAGAATCAAGACCCGACATTGATAAGTCCGGGACGTTTTCCGAACAAAGGCGGTTTTAATCCGAACAACCCGAACAGCCCGAATATCAGCACACCGTATAATGTGCAGCCGGGCGAGATTCCCGGAATTCCCGGCAATATTCCGATTTATAATCCGACACCGCCGCCGAACAAGGATGACGAAGACGATGACAAAGATGGAGACGGATAATTTGGCGCGAAGCGAGAAGTCGCCGCCTGAAAATTGCCAAAAACAAAACACCAACCGGGTTTTTCATTCGCAAAGCGGGATGTCGCTGGTGGCGATAATGGCGTTTTTGACGCTGGTGGCGGTTGCGCTGCTGGCGGCGGCTCCGACGATTCAGCAGAGCGTCCAGCGCGAAAAAGAACTCGAATCAATCCGGCGCGGCGAAGAAGTGGCGGAAGCGATTCGGCAGTATGTCACTTTTTATCGAAAACTGCCGGGTTCGATGGACGATTTACTGGAAGGTTTGCCGCAGGGAACCAAAAAACGCCAGATTTTAAGAGTTTCGGCGGCGATTGATCCGTTGAGCGCGGACGGCAAATGGCGGCTCATCGAACCGACGACGACCGCGTTTCAAAACTTCGGTCGGCGCGTACAGACTTACAACAACGGACTTTTACCGAGCAGCCCGGAACCGAACGCTGTCTGGGGTCCTTTTTTGGCGCAGGGTTTGGTCAACGTCACCAACACGCAGAGCGAATCGGATTTAGATGACGAGTCGGAAGAAGAAATCGAAATAAAAACCGACAAGGCACCGTTTATCGGAGTCGCCAGTCAGAGCCGCAGTCGTTCGGTAATCGCTTATTACGGTGTCGAAAATCACAGCAAATGGATTTTTACGCCGCTCTTTCGCGGTTCCGGTTCAATTTCAAATCAAGGCGGCGGTTAGACGGGGATAAAATAAATTCGCTCAGACTCGCAGGTGTTTTTCAACCGCATTCCGTAACCATCAATTTTCGAGCAGATTATTAAAGTTACCGGTTCAAACAAAAAAGGCGAACGCTTTGTTGAAAGCGTTCGCCTTTTTAATACATTTCCGACTCTTTATAAACTGAAATTAAAATTGACAAAACCGATAGCTTTCGTCGCCTGACCGCCGCGAGTGAAAGGTTTGAACTTCCATTTTTTCACTGCGTCGGCGGCTGCTCGTTGGAGCATCGCCGGTCCGCTCGTGTTCTGCACTTCGACGACCTGACCCTTTTCATCAACCACCAAATCAACTTTGACCACGCCGCTCATCCGCATATTTTTTGCCATCAGCGGATAAATCGGGGTAGATTTTTGCGTCGCGTAAGTCACCAGCGAACCGACCGCAAGCGGCGAATCGTCCTTTGGCAGATTGGTCGGCACGGCGACAATTGGCTTGTTTGAATTTTCGGTGACGGTTGAAGATTCGTCAGTTTTTTTAGTTTCCAACGGCGTTTCGACAATCGGAGGTTTTTCTGCTTGGATATTTTCAGCGACGTTCGTTTTGCCGGCGGACACCGGCAGCATCACCGGCATTTGGAGCGGATTGATAGTCGGCTGCGGCGCGTCGTTTGCCGCCGCGATATTGGTTTGCGTCGGCTGCATTGTCGGAATCGTCTGCGTCGGCGTTTCGGTCACGGCGTTGACCACGACGCTTCTCGAATTGGCTAAATCTTCACGCGCATCGGCGGTTTCGTTTTTCCAGCGGTTTGCATCGTAAGTATCGCGCGCCAGATTGCCGCGCACATTGGTTGCTTCTTCCATCAACGCCATCGCGTTCGATGTCTGCGCTTTGTCCTTGCTCAAAACCTTCGTTTGCTCGACGACTTTTTCGAGCGTTTCACGCATTTTATCCACGTCGGCGACGGCTTCTTTGGGCAGATTGCGGTCGGAAACCGAGAGTCCGAGCGAGCGGTAACGCTCCATTTGATTACGCGCACCCTTGACGACTTGCCCGGCAGCCGATAAATAATTTGCCGATGCGCCCGGCTTTTTGGACAATTCGGTTAAGAAATCCTGAGCGCGTTTATAATCGCCCTGTTCGAGAAAGCTGTTGATTAACAGGACGTTAATTACGCCCTGCACGGTCGGTTCGCTCGTTTCACGCCGGATGTTTTCGAGTTCGTAAATTGCCGCGCTGTAATTTCGGACGGCGATAAATGCCTTCGCTTTGGCGACCCGTTCACGCATCACGTCGGCGGAAGTTTGCGCGATACTGAAAATTGAAAAAGTTAAAATTAGTAAAACCGAAGTGTAAAATCTTCTGACGTTTAGCGGCATTTAGAGTCTCCTTAAAATTAAATTCGGACTAAAAGTTTTCCGCAAAGGTCACGAGCGAAAGGTTCACTTTGACGACCTGAACAAATAATTTTTAAAGTCACCAAAAAGGCATTCTAAAGCCGTTTCACTTAAACTCGGCTTCTCAATTCGATAAACTTGTGATGATTTTTTGGCGATATGCGTTTGCGTCTTTCTTTATAACATTTTCGTCCAGCGTGAGCAAACGCCGGTCGCGCATTACGATTTTTCCATCAATAATTACCGTGCGGACATCATTGGCTTTCGTCGCGTAGACCAGATGCGAATAGACGTTATAAAAAGGCGTTTGATTTAAATCGTCGAAGTCAACGATCACGAGGTCGGCGCGTTTTCCGACTTCGAGCGAGCCGATAATTTTTTCCAGATGCAATGCTCTCGCACCGCGAATCGTCGCCATCTCAAAGGCTTGCGCGGCAGTTACAACTTTCGGGTCGCCGGAGAAAACTTTGTGCAGTTTTGCCGCCGTATCCATCTCTTCCCACAAGTTCAAATCGTTGTTCGATGCCGCGCCGTCCGTTCCTAAACCGACCGCCAAATCTTTCAAAAGCATCTGCGGAATCGGTGCTACACCCGACGCTAATTTCATATTCGATTGCGGATTGTGCGCCGCGCCGACTTCGCGCTTTTTCAAAATATCAATCTCCGCGTCGTTAATATGAATCGTGTGCGCGGCAATCACGCGATTGTTCAGAAAACCGATGCTTTCGAGATATTCGACCGGTCTAAACTTTTTCGCGGCGACGGAATCGTCAACTTCCTTGCGCGTTTCGGAAACGTGAATAATAACGGGAGCGTTCAACCTTTCGGAAAGTCGCTTGACGTTACGCAGATGTTCGGTCGAAACCGTATACGGCGAGTGCGGCGCGAGTGCGGGAATTATCAGCGAATTATTTTTCCATTTGTTGATAAATTTTTCCGTGTAAGCCATCGCTTCCGCGTGAGTTTTATTATCGGGAACGGGAAAATCAATAATCGTTTCGCCCAACACGCCGCGCATTCCGGCTTTAAAAGTTTCGTCGGCAACCGCGTCTTCAAAATAATACATATCGCAGAACGTCGTCGTGCCGCCGCGAATCATTTCCGCCAGCCCAAGCCGTGTCCCGACGCGCACAAAATCTTCGGTGACGTTTTTGGCTTCGGCGGGAAAAATAAATTTCGTCAGCCATTCGTTCAAATCAAGGTCGTCGGCGATGCCGCGAAACAAAGTCATCGGAACGTGCGTGTGCGCGTTGACGAGTCCGGGAATTACCAACTTTCCGCGCGCGTCAATCGTTTGTCTGGACGTGAATTTTTGATTGATTTCCGTCGTTGTGCCGACGGCGACAATTTCGTTTTTGCTGACGGCAACCGCGCCGTTTTCAATCACGCGCCGGCTCGCGTCCATCGTCACGACCGTTCCGTTTTGAACGATTAAATCAACCGGCTTTTTCTGACCGAGAATCGTTAGCGGGAAAATCAAAAAAACTGAAACGAAGAGTAAAATGTGTAGCTTTTCCATAGCTGAATCTACAACGAATTCGTGCGGAAAATCAAATTATTCACAAAATCATCAAAATAGATTAGAATTTTAGCGAGGTATAAATTATGTCGGCTGTCATCGAAGTTTCTGCACAAACACCGCCTGCCATCGGTAGATTCAATACTCAAATGCCTAAACTGCGTCAAATCACGATTGCGGAATACGACCTGATGATTAAAAGCGGCGTTTTTGACGAGAACGAGCAAATCGAACTTTTAAATGGAGTGATAATCGAGCAGATGCCGAAAGGAACAAAACACTCGTCGGCAAATGACCGTGCAAGCAGAGTTTTCTACAGGAATTTTGGCGATAATGTAATTATTCGCAACCAAAATCCGGTTTGGCTTGACGAATTTTCCGAACTTGAACCCGATATAGTTTTGGCGATACCTAAAGAGGATGAATACGAAAATTCTCATCCGACACCCGATGAAATTCTGCTCATTTTGGAAATTGCCGATTCGACTTTGGGTTATGACCGAAACACAAAAGGCGCGGCTTACGCGCGGGCGGGAATTCGGCAGTATCTTTTGTTGAACGTGCAGGAAAAGACTTTAGAAGATTATCGTGAACCGGACGCGGACGGTTTTCAGTCTAAACAAACTTATCGAAGCGGACAATCTTTTAATCTTGCTGCTTTCCCCGAAACTTCGTTCCAGGTAAAAGATTTTTTGCCGGTTGAAAAAGTTTAATCTTTACTTCAGAAACTTCGCATCGAACGCTCGCGGCAGAAGTTCCTTCATTTGTAAAGTTTCAAAATCGCCTTGTAAATTGGTCAGCGTGACAGGAACGTCGCCGCAGAATTCCCAGATAATTTGCCGGCAAACTCCGCATGGCGGCGTGAGTTCGGGCGTGTCGGCGACGACCGCGAGACCTTCAAAATCTTTTTCGCCTTCGGAAATCGCTTTCCAAATCGCTACTCTTTCGGCGCAAACCGTTCCGCTGTAAGCCGCGCTTTCGATGTTGCAGCCGGTGAAAATTTCCCCGCTTTTCGTTCTGACCGCCGCGCCGACGCGGAAATTTGAATACGGCGCGTAAGCCAGTTCGCGCACACTTTCGGCGGCTTCGATTAATTCCGTGTCTTTGTCCATATCAATTGCTCCCGCTTAATTCCCGGCGAAGTTTTTCGCGGATCAGTCCGCACAGAAATTCGATGCCGATTTCCGGGTTGCCGCCTTCGGGAATTATCAAATCGGCGTTGCGTTTGGAAGGTTCGACAAATTCATAGTGCATCGGTCGGACGGTCGCGTAATACTGCGCGATGACCGATTCGACCGTGCGCCCGCGTTCGGCAATGTCGCGCTGAAGACGGCGGATAAAACGAATGTCGTCCGGCGTGTCAACGAAGACTTTAACATCGAGCAAATCCGAAATACGCGCTTCGGCAAAAATCAAAATTCCTTCGACGATTACGACCGGTTTCGGATCGAGGTGTTCGGTTTGAGGTTTTCTGGTGTGAGTTTTGAAATCATAAATCGGCATTTCAACCGCGAGATTTCCTTTCAAACGCTTGAGATGATTGACGAGCATTTCGCTGTCAATCGAGTCGGGATGGTCGAAATTAGTCTGCCGCCGTGCGTCGAGCGGCATATCTTCAAGGTTGCGGTAATACGAATCCTGCTCAAGCAAAATCACGCTTTCGCGGCTGACCGCTTCAATAATCTTTCGCGCAATCGTCGTTTTTCCCGAACCCGTGCCGCCGCAAATGCCTATAATCATAAAAAGAATTTTAACAGGATGAACAGGATAAGCAGGATGGAAACCTCGTAATTCCGTTCGTCTTATTTTAATTTAATTTCGTTATCACGCGCCTCAGCAACTCTTTGAAAGTTTCCGCAACTTTTGCGCCCATTTCCATAACTTCTTCGTGGTGAATAATATCGTCGCTGATGCCCGCCGCCATATTGGTGATGCACGAAATGCCGATAACTTTCATCCCGGCGTGCCGCGCCGTAATCGCTTCGGGAACGGTGGACATTCCGACGGCATCCGCGCCCTGAAATCTGAGCATCCGAATCTCGCTCGGCGTTTCGTAGCTCGGACCGGTCAAACCGCAATAGACTCCGCGCCGCACGAAGTAATCCACCGACTGTTTGCTGCCCGTTTGCGCCGCGATTCGCGCCGCTTTTTCCTGCGCCATTTTCTTCGCTTCGGCAAGCACGATTTCCTGATATTCGAGCGCGTAGACTTCGGTCATATCGGGAAAACGCACACCGAAACGCTCGTCGTTTTTGCCGCGCAGCGGGTTAACGCCCATCAGATTGATGTGATCGCGGATCAGCATCAGCGAACCTTGTCCGAAATCGGTGTTGACGCTGCCGGCGGCGTTCGTCAGAAGCAGATTTTTTATGCCCAGAACGCTGAACGTGCGGACAGGGAAAACCACGCGGTCAATGTCGTAGCCTTCGTAATAATGAAAGCGACCTTGCTGAACGGCGACCGGAACGCCTTCGACTTCGCCCAAAACCAATCTGCCGGCGTGACCTTCGACGGTTGATTTGGAAAAATGCGGAATTTCCTCGTATGGAATGCTGACCGCGTTTTCCACGTCGTCGGCGAACGCGCCCAAACCGCTGCCTAAAACAACGGCGACTTTAATTTCTTGGTCGTATTTCGATTTGATAAACTCGGCGGCTTCCACCGCTTTTTCGTAATTCATAATAAAAGGAAACACAGCTTAACACAGAGGACGGAAATTTTTCATCCGCCGGTCTTGATCTGTATTTCTCACGCGGTTAAATTATTTTTCCTTGCGATACGGAATGCCCAGAGACTTCGGCGCACGGGACAATCCGATAAATCCGGCGAGAACGATAATCGTTAAAACATACGGAATTATCTGCACGAACTGCACCGGAATAGTTTCGCCCGAAGCGAGCCGGTAATTAGCCAGCGGAATCGTTAGAGCTTCCGTGAAGCCGAAAAACAAACACGCGATCAGAACCTGCACGGGTCGCCATTTCGCCAGAATCAAAGCGGCGAGCGCGATAAATCCGCGTCCGGCGGTCATCCCGCGCGTGAACAATGACGATTGCCCGATTGACAGATACGCGCCGCCCGCCGCCGCCAGAACGCCCGATAAAATCACGGCGGTGTAACGCAGCTTCAGAACACTCACGCCCGCCGCGTCCGCCGCCGAAGGATTTTCGCCGACCGCCCGCAGACGCAATCCGAACGGCGTTTTATACAAAACATACCAGCAAATCGGAATCAGCAAAAAAGCCAGCAGCGACGCGATGTTGATGTTGAGAAATTCGGGCAGCAAAAAACCTTTGGCGATTTGCGGAGTCGAACCCGACGAGTCGTAAATCGCGCCGCTCAAAAGCTGCGGCAAACCGAGCATCAAAAAATTTATCGCCGTTCCCGCCACGACCTGATCGGCTTCAAATTTAATCACCGCAACGGCATAAACCGCCGCCGTCACGCCGCCCGCCAGCATTCCGCACAGCATACCGAGATACGGATTGCTCAATTCGTAAGTCGCCACCGCCGCCGTGAACGCGCCCGCCAGCATCAAGCCTTCGAGCGCGATATTGATAATGCCCGAACGCTCCGCAAACATTCCGCCGAGCGCGGCAAAAATCAAAGGTGTCGCCAATCGAATGGCGGAAAAAATCAACGATAAAGTTAAAAGTTCGCTCATAAACGTATGTAGTGAAAAAGGTTAAAAGTGAAAACGTGAAAAAGTTTTTGTGCTTCAGATTTCTGAGTTGAAAATCGCTTTTGAATGATTTGCAATTGAACCGCTCAAAAACCTTGCCTTTTCGCGCAGGTTATCAAATTCCGACTTTTCTAAATAGCCGATTTCATACGCGACATATAATTGACTTCTGATTTCGCCTGCCGAACCTTTGGCAATGTTCAGGAAATTTAAATACTCTTTGCGCGAACGGCGTTCAAAACCTTCGGCGATATTGCTTGAGATTGAAACCGTCGAATCACGCATTTGATTTTTCAGTCCGAAATCGTTCTTCAAACCTTTCTTTTCGGTAATTAGATAAATCTCTTTGGCAAATTCGACCGCTTTTTGCCAGATAAATAAATCCTCAAAACACTCTGTTTTCTTTCCCATTTTTGTGCAAAATCTTTAGTATTTAATTTGAACCGTCAATAGACTAAAAAACTTTTCCCCTTTTTATCTTTTTCACTTTCCCCCTTTCATCTCTTCGAGTATTTTTGCAGACAAGCGACAAACAAAATCACGATTGCCTGCAAAACCAGACCGATGTCTTTGGTGACGTAGCGCGTGAAAGCGTCCACGAAAATTTCGCCGCGCATTAGAATCGCAAAAAATATCGCCGCGATAAACACGCCGAGCGGATGATTTCTGCCCAGAAGAGCGACCGCGATTCCTAAAAATCCGAGTTCCGCTGAAAAGCCGTCGTAATAATTATGG
>JAJAZE010000556.1 GCA_026785925.1 Pyrinomonadaceae bacterium | reverse complement strand
TTTTCTTCAACAATTGCCAAAAACTCTACCGGATTCACAATTTTCAGTCCGCGAAAGCGTCGGCGAAAATCCTTGCATTCGTCCGTGTAGCCGGTCATCAAATCGAGCAAATCATTATCGCGGCTGACGATGTAATCGGCTTCAGCTTGGACGGCGAGGTCAATAATTATTTCGTCTTTCGGGTCGCGTTCAAAATCGAATTTGTGCGGAACGGAATCAATGAAAGTTGAAATGTTTATGATGTGTTCGATAAATGATTCGATTTGAAATTCGTCGGCATCAGGCAGGCGAGAAAGGATGTTAGGTCTTAAAATTACGTCTCTGATTTCTTCGAGCGTTGCTTTTGAAACGAATAGTTTCGCGTTTCCGTTTCGCACAAATTCGACGCACTTTGCGGCAACGCCGTTCGGATTGAGTAAGGCTTGGAGAAAAATGTTGCAATCGAAGACGACGCGGAGAATTTCAGTCAGCATTTATGATTTGGCTTTGCCGTTTTTCTCTTCCCACATCGCTTGCCGTTCGGTTTCGATTAGCTCGTCCAATTCGTCTTCGGTCATTCCGCTTTCGGCGAAGTTTCGTCTGAGCGGCGCGAGAATTTCGTCAAGAGTTTTTCGCTTGTCAATATCTTGCTCAATCAAACTTTCGACGTATTCGGCTATATCTTTCCCGCTGCCTTTCGCCCGTTCTTCCAAAATTACGCCGATGTTTTTCGGAACGTGAATTGTCAGCGTCATTGTTTCCATAAATGAAACTTTAACATAAAATGTTTATGATTGAGAACGAAAAATTATGACGACGAAAGAAACTTTGCTCGAACAATTTACCGCTTGTTACGACGAAAACGGCTGGTTTGTCGCGCTGAAAAATGCCTTGCAAGATTTGACGGCGGACAGGCGAATTGAAAGACGGAAAATCCAGGTAATTAAAGTTAGGAGATTGTTCGTTATCTGAATTTTTATAACGAAGCTAATTAAACCGTTTCAAAGAGTTCGGTTTTACGGTTGAGAATGTTGTGAAGAGAGCGAAAAATTTACTGTGATTTCACATATAAAGTCGGAGCGCAGGAGTTGCCTGCGCTCCGATAATTGAAAGTTTGGAGCAGACAAATCTCGTTAGACTCGCGCAAAAAGCACGTCTTCGAGTTCTTCTAGTTTAATCGTGCGAAAAGTTAATTTGTCGTTTTCGCAGAACACTTCGACGATGCTTTCGCCGCTCAGAGTGCCTTGAATCAAGGATTCTGAAAGCTCGTCTTCGACGTTTTTCTGCAACGCTCGTTTTAAGGGTCGCGCTCCGTAACTGCGGTCGGCGCAGGTTTTTCTTATTAACCACTGTTTTGCGTCGTCGGTTAGGCGCACCTGCAAAGTGTGGTTGGCGAGTATTTCGTTGAGTTTGCCGATTTGCAAATCAATAATCCGCGTCAAATCTTCATCGGTTAATTCGTCGAAAATAATAATTTCATCCAGTCGGTTGACGAATTCCGGCGCGAAGGTTTTTTTGACTTCGCTCATTACCTGATCTTCCATTTTCTGCCGCGAAGCGTCCGCGCCCGTCTGAAAACCGAGCGTCGCGCGTTTTTGGATAAACCGTGCGCCGATATTGGAAGTCATGATAAAAATCGCGTTTTTGCAGTCAATCTGATTGCCTTGCGCGTCGGTCAAAATTCCGTCTTCAAAAACTTGCAGCAAAACATTGAACAAATCGGGATGCGCTTTTTCGACTTCATCAAATAAAACCAGCGAATACGGTGCGCGGCGTAATTTTTCGGTGAGCTGTCCGCCTTCGTCGTGTCCGACATAGCCGGGCGGCGAGCCGATAAATTTGGCGACCGCGTGTTTTTCCATAAATTCCGACATATCGAATCGAATCAGAGCGCGTTCCGAGCCGAAAAGAAATTCCGCCAGAGTTTTCGCCACTTCCGTTTTGCCGACACCGGTCGGACCTAAAAAAAGAAACGATCCGACCGGCTTATTCGGGTTTTTGAGTCCGGCGCGTGAACGTCTGATGGCTCGCGCCAGCGCGGAAATTGCCGGACGCTGGGAAATTATTTTTCGGTGCAATTCCGTTTCGATGGAAAGAAGTTTTTTCGCTTCTTCCTGTTTGATTGACTGAATCGGAATGCCCGTCCAACGCGCGATAACTTCTTCCACGTCGTCTTTGGAAACTTCGACCGCGAAAAACGAATCTTCCAGCGTTTTCAGTTCAAAAGCGAGCAGTTGGTCTTCATTGGTGACGCGCTTCCAATTCTCCACCGCTTCCTTCCACGAAGG
>JAJAZE010000555.1 GCA_026785925.1 Pyrinomonadaceae bacterium | reverse complement strand
TTTTTTATAAAGGCGCGATTGCGACTTTTCCCATTCGCTGACTTCGATTTCATAGCGGCGAAAATATTCTTTGAGTGCGCGGGCGTAAATCTCAAACGGCTGAAATGAGCGCGTGTGGCGTTCGATGGTTTTCAGAACTTCGTCGGAAACGTCTTCCGCTTCGTTCCAATACTCATCGAACCACGCTTGAAGTTGGTCAACTTCGCGGCGCAACTGCACATTGAGTTCGATATTATTTATCAGTCCCGGTTTGGTGAAATTGCTCGAACCGACGAGTGCGCTTGAGCCGACGACGGTTAAGCGCGAATGTGTAATGTAGGCTTTGGCGTGAAACTTCTTTTTGGTATAAACGCGGCATTCGATTTTGCCTTGTTTAACAGCTTCAAGGATTGCCGGAACGCCTTTGAGAAAATCATTCTTTTCCTTTTCATTCTCAAGACTGTTATCCAGTTGATGCGTTAAGCCGTCAAGCAATGTTTGGCGTGTTCGTTTGGTAACTTCATCGCCCATCAAAATACGAATCTTATCGAGTTTTTGCCAGTCGTTTTCGAGCGCAAGCAGCGAACCGATTTCAAAATATCCGGTGGCAATATCGAATTGCTTGGAGATTTCCGTCCATTCCCGCAAATAGTTCAATACTTTCCAGTTAGAATCAGAGTTATCAACTATCAGAATTTCCGAGCCGCTTTTTTTTTCAGACATATTGGCAAGTGTTTCTTTGTTTATGAATATGAGCGGTTTAAGTTTATTTGAAATCGAGTCAAAAACTCAAACTTAACTTTAAATCGAAAAACGACTACATCACAAATTCGATTTCATCAAAACCCGGACGGATAAAATTTTTGGCGTTCGGGAATTTTTTGGCGGCGGTTTGTTTGATAATTTCGAGCAGGGAAATGAAAGGCGAAATTGTTTGAGAATTTTCGTTCGTCATCAGAGCCGTCCACGCCATCAGCGAGCGCGTCACGGCAATCAAAGCGATTTTGATCGAGCCGTTGGCATCCGATTGCGCGTCGTTTAATTGTTCTTCGTCAAGGTTGCCGTCAAAATCTAAAATGCCGCTCAATCCGCGCTGAATTTTGGCGGAGATGAAAAATTGATACCAGTAAATGATGCTCAACATTTCTTCCTGCGCCGTTTCGTCGAGCGCGGAAAAGATGAGCCATTCATTTTTTGCTTCGAGAGTTTTTTGCGCGTCTTGCCGGTATTTTTCCGCGAATCTCGTGAGCGCGTCGTTTTTAACGATTTCATCTTCGCGGTCGCGGTGGGAGGCGTATTCTTCTTCGCTGATAGCATTCAAATCAACGCCGAATTCTTCTGCTTTTTCCAGAAGCATAATTTGAGCGGCGGCAAAATTCGCCGCGAGTCTATGCCAGAAGGCTTCGTTCGTGATGTCGCGTTCTTCGTCGGTCGTTTCTTGTTCCGCTTCCGCTACGCGGCAACGCGCCGTAAATGGGCAGCGTTCGCACCAACGGTCGCAATAATTATGAATGCCGGAGATGAAATTTTCTTCGCGTTCCATAAAAAAAAGGCGAATAATATCGCCTTTCAAAAACTCGGATTAACTTTATCAGCCAATCAGCACGGTCGGTTCGCCTTTGACGATTTTGTTCGGCGGTCCGATGGCTTCGGTAATCGTATCGCCCATCCGCGCGGCGGGCATATTGGCAATCATAACGGTCGTCGAAGGCGTCGTAACCACGCCGGGTCCATGCGGCGGAATGGGCGATGGCGTGGCGCAAACGTGAATGTCCGTGCCGGAACCCGAAATCATACTCGACATCGAAGCCAAGAGCGATGCTTTCAGAGCTTGCTCAGTCGCCAGCAACCCAGGTGCGGCGGGTGTTGCGCCGGCGGCTTTAGTCGCCGTTTCCGCCACCGTAATTGCCGTCGTCGCGGCTTGATTACCGGCTTGAATCGCGGCGGCGGCGGGACCGCCGATTCCGCGCCACGCGGGTAACATACCGATAATCACGGTGATCGCGGTCGGTCCGCCGGTCAAAACGGGCGGCAACGGATGGGCAACATTATCTGTAATTCTGGCGGCTGGCGGCATAAATTTTATTTCTCCTAATTTATTTTACAAGATTTCTGATCGCCGTTATTTCCGGGTCAGTATAGATTTTTTCCGGCGAAGTCTCAAACGGCGGCTGTAGTTTTAACAAACAAACCAAAGAAT
>JAJAZE010000554.1 GCA_026785925.1 Pyrinomonadaceae bacterium | reverse complement strand
CAACAATGTTCCTTGGAACGTCGCGCTCGAATCGGTTCTGCGTTCACAGGAACTCGGTGTGCAGGTCAACGGTTCGATTCTGCGAATCGCCGAGCAGAAAAGTCTCGCCGGTGAACAGGCAATCGCCCAGAAAATTCGAGATAACCAACTCGATACGTCGCCGCTTTACACGGAATTTATCCGTCTGAATTACGCGCGGGCTTCGGGAACTTTGTCCGGCGATTCGGGGGGCGCAGGAGCTTTCACGTCGGGTGTCAGCAGCAGTTCTTCAAACGCCGGCAGCGTCAGCAACAGCAGTGGTTCGGATCAGGGCGTGCTGGGAATTATCAAACGCCGTCTGTCGAGACGCGGCGCGGTCGAAGTTGACGGGCGCAGCAATACGCTGATTATTACCGATGTTCGTGAAAACATTGACGCGATTCGCCAGCTTGTTAATCTACTCGACCAAGCCGAACCGCAAGTTGAAATCGAAGCCCGCATCGTCGTTGCCACGCGCAATTTCAGCCGCGATTTAGGCGTTCAGCTTTCAGCCGTCGCCATCGGAACCGGCAACGGCGCGGGCGGAGTTTTCTCGACTTTGCCGGGTAACAATAATGATTCCGTTCCGCCGGGATCGGTTCCTCCCGGCGCAGGCATAGTGTTTCCTGAACCGAGCAATAGTTTAGCCGCCACCGCCGCCAATACGGTTCTCGGTTTGACGACCGGCATCATCGGCACGGCGCGCATCAACGCGCTGATTACGGCGGGTGAAAGCAAAGGACAGGCGAAAACGATTGCGACACCGCGCATCACGACCTTAAATAATCGTCCGGCGCAAATCGAAAGCGGTTCACAGATTCCGGTCGTCACGGTTCAGCCCGGCGGCGGCGGACTCGGCGGCACGACGGTGTTCACGACCGAATACGTTTCCGTTCCGCTGCGTCTCGCCGTCACGCCGCAAATCACCGATGTCGGAACGGTTTTACTAAATATCGTCGCTGAAAACAGCACGGCGGTCGCCGGAAACGGTTTTGCTCCGGCAATCAGCACCCAGCGGATGCAGACGCAGGTAATGGTTCCCGACGGCGGCACGACGGTTGTCGGCGGTGCTTTGCTCGACCGGGAAAATGAAACGCAGGATCGCACACCGGGACTTTCGAGAATTCCTTTGCTCGGTAATTTATTCAAACGCAAAGGTGTCACGCGCGATTCGACCGAACTGCTGTTTTTCATCACGCCGCGTATTTTCCGCCCCGATTTTCAGGATAATGTGAACTCCGGCAGCGTCGGCAACGGAATGCGCTCGACGACGATTATTCAACCGGTTCCGCTCGGCAATCCGGCTTCCAATTCGACGGCTCCAACCAACACGATTCCGAGTAACCAGCAATCGCCGGTCGTTCCGGTGCAGCCGGTTCCGGCGGCTCTGACGCAACCGGGCGCGACTGTCGAAAGACCTTAACTTATTGATGATATTGAAAGTTCAAGCTGAGAGTTGAACTTTCAATATCATCAATCCTTCAAAAATGAACTGGTGATGTGAAATTAAAATTTAAGTTTCTTCCAATTTTCCCGTCAGACGAGCAATCGTTTGGCGGGAATTTTTATCTTCCGGTGAATCAGAGAAAACCCGTCCGCACACTTCGTTAAAAGATAATCAAAGGGCTGCCGCCATTTTATCGTCGGTAAAGCCTGACTGTTTCACTTGCTTTAAATAATAGACCGCTTGCGAAATACAAATTTGACCGCAGATGACCGCCGATAGACGCGGATAAAACTAAAAAATCAACAAAAAATCTGCGCTCATCAGCGTTCATCAGCAGTTAAATTTCCTTGTTTTTGATTTTCGCAAGCGGTCTAATGTTCGTTTGATGGGTTTATTGCGCCAAATAACCGCTTGGAACCGGAATGTCTTCGCTGGAACCGAATCCGACTCCGTAAAATGAGCCGTCGGTGCTGCGCCGAATATACCAGATGCCGCCGCGGAGAACGGCGACATCGGTTTTGCCGTCACCGTCGTAATCGGCGGGAATTGGTTTGTCGGTTGACAGACCGAATTGAAGTGCCGTAAACCCATCGCGGCTTTGCAGAAGATACCAGCCGCCGTCGGACGGACGATAAAGCGCGATGTCAATTTTCCCGTCGCCGTCGTAATCGCCCTGCACGGGCTTGTCGCCGCTGAGACCGAATTGAACGGCGAGTTGTCCGGCGGTGCTTCGATTTAAATACCAGGTTCCGCTCGACGGGCGATAAACGGCGATGTCGGTTTTGCCATCCGCGTCGTAATCGCCCTGCGCCGGTTTGTCGGTCGAGTTGCCGAATTGGGTCACGCTTAACGAATTGGTCGAACTTCGGTTGACATACCAAAAGCCGTTTGACGGACGATAAACCGCAAAATCCGCTTTCAGATCGCCGTCATAATCGCCGCCGACCGGAATATCGTCACTCGCGCCGAACTGCACTGAACTGGTGCCGCCGGAACTTTTCAAAACATACCAGATGCCGCTCGACGGTCGCCAAACGGCGTAATCGGTGCGCCCGTCGCCGTCGTAATCGCCCGGCACGATGCGGTCGCCGGTCGCGCCGAACTGCACGGCGTTAAAATTTCCGTTGGTGCTGTTAAGACTGAACCAGGTTCCGCTCGACGGGCGGAAAACGGCGACATCGGATTTGCCGTCCGCGTCGAAATTGGAAATCGCCGAGCCGGACAAAGTGCTTCTCGAATTGGTGTAAATGTAATCGCCGGAAGTTCCGCCGTCGCTGTTGGCGGCGTTGCCCGCCACATAAAAACTCACTTTCCCGGCTCGCTGCGCGGGCGCAGTCCAAGTAAAAGTCCAAGATTTCGATCCGAAAGCCGTCGGCACCACGCCGTCAATCGTATGTTCGACGTAAGAGCGTTGAACGCCGCCGACAATGCCGTTGGCAATCCGCGTCTGCGCGGGCGATTGCGAAGCGAGCGTGTAAGTTCCGACGCGCCGGTTCTGTCCGTCGAGCGCGGTGATTTGAAATCCGTAGATCACCGCGTCTTCCTTGCTGGTCGTGACTGTCACCGGAATTTGCTGATTGGGCAGATAATTAGCGGGCAAAGCGGAAATCGAAACGCCGCCGCTGCCGGTGTTGACCGGATTATCCGAATGACAAGCCGTGCAGTTGCTTTCGCCCGGTGCGCCCGTGTGCGAAGGTGTCGGACCCGAAGCCGACGCGCCGACCTTGTTGTATTTGGCGGTAAATTGTTGAAAACCGAACGCGGCGAAGACGACGGCGACGGCGACCACACTTAGTTTAACAAACAAAACTTTGCGGGAAACAGCTTGCATTATTTGAACTCCAGAGATTGAATTTTGGTAAATTTGGTCAGTGCTTTGACGCGACTGAACGATTGAAAGTTTAAGAAAACCTTTAATTTGAAAATATGCTTTGTCGGTGCGAAAGTCAAAAAGTCCGACAGTTCAGTGCGCGGCGAAGCGAACTATATTGTTCATTTTAAATGCTCCACAATGTTTGATAAACCCGGATTGCAGAACACAAATTTCCAGCGTTTTGATTTATGCTAAAATAAATTGAATCAGCAGTTCGCGTTCGACTTAATTTATGCTTTTTCTGCAAATAACCAGCTACACTCTCGGTGCGCTCGGCATACTTTTAACGGTTCTACCGTTTTTGAAATTCGGGATGTGGTGGATTCGCATCGGTGAATTTCCGCGTCTGCAAATCGCCTTCGGATGTTTGGCGGCGGCAATTTTATTCGCTGCTACGGCTGAATATCCGCTGCGTATCATCGAAATTATCTTTTTGTTCGCGCTCGCCGCCTGCACACTTTATCAGATTTACTGCGTTCTGCCGTATCTGCCGATTTATCCGAAACAAGTGCAGAAGAGCCGTGCGCCGTCTGCCGAAAACACGATCAAACTGTTGATTTTCAACGTCTTGATTGATAACCGCGAATCGGCAAAACTGTTGAAACTGGTCAAAAAAATTGACCCCGATTTAATTTTGCTGGCTGAACCGGACGAGCGTTGGATCAAAGAAATCGCCGCGCTGGAAAAAGACTATCCGCAGACGGTTCTGCACCCGCTCGACAACGCTTACGGAATGGCTTTGTATTCGCGCCTGGAACTCGTTAATCCAAAGTTGAACTTTTTTATCGAAGACGATATTCCTTCGATCATTACCGATGTCAAATTAAAATCCGGCGATTTGATCCATCTTTATTGTCTGCATCCGCGTCCGCCCGTCCCGACTGAAAGCATTCGCTCCAACGAGCGCGATGCGGAGCTTTTGCTGGTCGGGCGAATGATTAAAGAGAACGATGCGCCGACGATTATCGCGGGCGATTTGAATGATGTAGCGTGGTCGCGGACGACGAAACTTTTCCAAAAAATCAGCGGCTCACTCGATCCGCGTATTGGTCGCGGTCTCTATTCATCGTTTCACGCGCATTATCCGGTAATCAGATTTCCGCTCGACCACGTTTTTCACTCGAACCATTTTCGGCTCGCCGAACTCAAACGTCTGCCGAACATCGGCTCCGACCACTTCCCGATTTACCTCGCTCTGAGTTATGAAAGCGACGCGCAGCACACGCAGGAGGAACCCGTCGTCAAGCCCGAAGAAGAACGCGAAGCCGTCGAAACGATTGTCGAAACGCTCGAAATGATTGAAGAGGAAGAGGCGGAGAAATGAGAAATGAAAAGTGAGAGGTGAAAAAGTCTCCTGAGATAAATGCGAAATTTTATTATACGCTTCTAATTTTTCACTTCTCACTTCTTTTTAAACTGTTTCGGTCCATACCACAGCCAGAAACCGGAAATCGTGAACAGCAGAAGTGCGCCGCCCATAATCGTCGTGTAGATGAGTTTTAGCTGTTCGCCGTCGGTGTCAATCAAATAATCGAGAATCGAGCCGTCGTGAATGTTTTCGATAAAATCCGAGCGGCGGCGTTCGATGTGAAGAAGCTCGCCGGTTGTGCAGTCAAGCTGAACGCCCCAGAAATCTTCGATAAAAACAAACTTGACCATTCCCTTGTCGGGACGAAAATCAATGCGTTCGAGTTCCAGAGACATCTCCGGCGAAATTTGTTCGCGGACGACCACCGCCGCCTTTTGATGCAAAATGTCAACCGGCAGCCAATTTTTCATATCGGTTGATTTGCCTTGATAAGATTTCGGCAGAATAACGCCGCCCGTGTGTTTTTTCCAGCCGAGCAGAAGTCCCGTGCAGGCGAGAATGAAAAAGAAAACGAATAATAACGTGCCGGTCGTGCGGTGAAGTCTACGGGCAATTCTGAGAATTTTCGCCCGGCTTTTTCTTTGTCCTGGATTCATTGAAATTTATGATGCAGAATCCGGGAGACAAAGTTTAATGCGAAGTTTGAAATTTTTTACGAGTCAGAACCGTTGGCGCGAGCGCAGGTCGTTTAACCGACGGCTGAACATAATTCAACTGACTGGAGCGCAAGCGTCTCGCTGGCACCGTTCTAGGTTCGGCGAGAACGAAACGCCGCACGGTTGCTAAAAGTTTCGGGTAATCGAGAGGCGTGTCCGTCTCCGGCTTCGCTCGAACGGACGGCAAGCGAGACGCTTCTCTCTCCAGTCAAACGCCCGTTTTTAATTGTATTGAATTATGCTCACGCTTCATTTAACCGTCCGACGTTTTAATTAAACCTTCTAAATAAGTTAAATCCGAATATATATCTTCTGGGCGATAACAATAAATTGCTCAAATTGCAACGGCTGGTCGTCGTGGTTTGGGTATTGGAAAAAGTCAGCGCGAACGAATGTTTTCCGAGGTTTCTTTGAATGCCGAAGCCGATTGCCGGCTGCGATTGATTCTCAAAACCGAGAACATTAAAATTACGGTCGAGAATCGGTGCGACGCGACCGAGTTTGAAACCGGTGCGCGGCACGAATTCAAATAAAGCCACGACGTTCGGCGTAATCATCACGCTCGTGCCGAAGCCGTAGGATACGGTGTGCGTCGGCAGGCGAAAGCTGTTAGCGACGACGGCGGGCGGAAAATAGTCTTCCGGGCGCGGATTAAAACGATGCTGCCCGTTGGCGTTAAGATGGATTGCCGGCGAGAAAAAAAGATAAACCCGCTTGCCGACGCGCCGCGAAATCATCGCCTGCAAATTGTAATTGTATTCTTCGGTAAAATTTCCGTTGCCTTCGATGCTGGCGTAGGTGTTCAGCGCAAACGGCGATTTCGCATTCTGGTCGAGCCAGTGATAACCGATGCCGAGTTCAACGGTGCGGCACAATCCGATCTGACAAAGCGGCGAACGGCTCGCCGAGACATATAATTTGTCGGTAATTCCGTAACTGAGACTAAAAGACGAAACTGAAAAACTGTCAAAGCCGAGCAGATTGCTTCCGCTTTCCTTAATCGGGTGAATCGGCTGCGAAAAACGGTGGCTGAACGAAAGATTCAAAGACCTTTTCGGAACTTTTTTCGGTGTCGGAACATTTATCAGATGATAATCATACGGCTCCTCGCCCGAATCAAAATCATAGACGCTTTCTTCTTTCTGATTGATTGGCGGCTCGACTTTCTCCGTTTGCTCTTCTTTCGGAACTT
>JAJAZE010000553.1 GCA_026785925.1 Pyrinomonadaceae bacterium | reverse complement strand
CTGCCGCAGGATAACGGTTATCTGACCAAAGGCGCGGAAGAGTTCGCTAAAGCGAAGCCATCCAAAGACGGAACTCCGAACGTCGGGAAACTTGAAGAATTTCCCGGTTTGAAACGTGCGCCTTTGCGGGCAAAAGCGGGCGCGAATGTTTCGCAGATGCACTACGCGAGAAAGGGAATCATCACGCCGGAGATGGAATACGTGGCGATTCGTGAGAATTTAGGGCGACAAATCGCGTTTGAGACTTTGGCAAACGGGCAGGAAACGGAGCGCGATTCGCTTTATCATCAGCACAAGGGCGAGTCGTTCGGCGCGTCTCTGCCGAAATTTGTAACGCCCGAATTCGTCCGCGACGAAGTCGCTCGCGGGCGGGCGATTATTCCGTCGAATATCAATCACCCGGAAGCCGAACCGATGGCAATCGGGCGCAACTTTTTAGTCAAAATCAACGCCAATATCGGCAATTCGGCGATTGCTTCTTCGATTGAAGAAGAAGTCGAAAAGATGCGCTGGTCAACGCTCTGGGGCGCGGATACGGTGATGGATTTGTCAACCGGCAAAAATATCCACGCCACCCGCGAATGGATTTTGCGAAATTCGCCCGTGCCGATTGGAACCGTGCCGATTTATCAGGCGTTGGAAAAAGTCAACGGCAAGGCGGAAGATTTGACGTGGGAAATCTACCGCGACACTTTGCTCGAACAAGCCGAACAGGGCGTTGATTATTTTACGATTCACGCGGGCGTGCGACTTCCCTACATTCCTTTGACGGCGAAAAGAACTACTGGAATCGTCAGTCGCGGCGGCTCGATTATGGCGAAATGGTGTCTGGCGCACCACGAGGAAAGTTTTCTCTACACGCGCTTTCGTGAGATTTGCGAAATTATGCAGGCTTATGACGTTTCGTTTTCTCTGGGCGACGGCTTGCGTCCCGGCTCAATCGCCGACGCGAACGACGAAGCGCAGTTTGCCGAACTCGAAACGCTCGGAGAATTAACGAAAATCGCCTGGGAAATGGATTGCCAAACGATGATCGAAGGTCCCGGTCACGTTCCGATGCACTTGATTAAAGAGAATATGGACAAGCAGTTGGCGATTTGCGGCGAGGCTCCATTTTATACGCTTGGACCTTTAACGACGGACATTGCGCCGGGTTACGACCACATCACTTCGGGAATCGGCGCGGCGATGATCGGCTGGTTCGGCTGCGCGATGCTTTGTTACGTCACGCCGAAAGAACACCTGGGTTTGCCGAATAAAAAAGATGTCAAGGAAGGTGTCATAACTTACAAACTCGCGGCACACGCGGCGGATTTGGCGAAAGGTCATCCGGCGGCGCAGATTCGTGATAATGCCCTCTCGAAAGCGCGTTTTGAATTCCGTTGGGAAGACCAGTTTAATCTCGCGTTAGACCCGGAAGTCGCCCGCGAGTATCACGACGAAACGCTTCCGGCGGAAGGCGCAAAACTCGCTCATTTCTGCTCGATGTGCGGACCGCATTTCTGCTCAATGAAAATTACGCAGGAAGTCCGCGAATACGCCGCCAAAGAAAACATCAAAGCCGAAAAAGCATTGGCAGTCGGAATGGCTGAAAAGGCAAAAGAGTTTGTCGCAACGGGAAGCGAGATTTATCACGGCAAGATTGGCTAGACTCTGTTTGACAAGAATGAATCGAATGAATCTTACTGTTAAAGATGTATATTGAAACTAATTCAGTCAGAATGCTTCTAGTTCTTCAGATTAAAGGGCTTAAATTTTCTTTATGTCAAAAGAATCTTAATGTTTAGGACTTACGCAAGACGCATTTTGACGGACGGGTTTTTCAGTTGTTGAATCAGATAATCCGACAACTGTCCAAACTTGATTTGATAGACCGTCTGTTTTGTTTCATACATTAATTCTTTGAACCGACACCAGACCAAT
>JAJAZE010000552.1 GCA_026785925.1 Pyrinomonadaceae bacterium | reverse complement strand
ATTGGTCTGGTGTCGGTTCAAAGAATTAATGTATGAAACAAAACAGACGGTCTATCAAATCAAGTTTGGACAGTTGTCGGATTATCTGATTCAACAACTGAAAAACCCGTCCGTCAAAATGCGTCTTGCGTAAGTCCTAAATATATCTTTTCCCTTGCTTTTGCACATCATTTTACAAAGCAATTCTTAGACCGCTCAGTAATGAGTTTTGTACTCATTTATTTTTCCTTTTTTACTTGAATGAAGCAAAGGCTGGCTGGAATTTTCAGAGATGAATTTTCTAAAAGGTTTTATCCCCACCTGCGACGCGCCCGACCTCTTTTGCGATACTTTATGAACGAATTTGCTTCTGAAATTTTATCCAAACTCTCTCACCGAACCGAAGCCGTCGCTGACCTAAACTTGAACGGGCGCATCTGCCGGAGACACATTGAGAGCAAAAACTCTGAATAGTTTGCATCCTTTTTATTATTTAGGCAAGCACATTTTTTGAAAAATCGGTGTGAATTTGAAAGAATTTTTTCAACGCTTTCAGCCGTTTGCGCGTTTCCCATTTGAGAATAAAGCGCATCATCGGGTGCAGAATCGGGCGGAGGATTCTCGGTTTGGCAGTGAAATTTACTTTGTAAATAATTTCGGAATGATTTGCGTCAATCGCACGATGCCGAATGCTCGCCGCGAAAGTCTCGAAAAACGGCGGCTGGTTGAGTAATTTGACCGCCGCGACTTTGCCTTTCTCAAACGAAACATACTGCGTTCGCAGAGCGAAACCGCCCAACATAATTTTCCCGCGACAAAAGGAAATCGCACCGCGTTTCGCTTCCGAAAATTCAGTTTCGAGATAGGCTTCGCTCAACAACGTGTCCCATTCCAAACGTCTTTGATAATCGTGAACGAGCGCGAACACGGATTCCGCCGACGCGGGAATCAGTTCTTTTATTTCGACTGTTGGCACAAAATTCAGTCCTTCAAAACATCCAAAATTTTATCGTGAATCGCGCCGAAACCGCCGTTCGACATTATCGCCACGACATCGCCGTCGGCTAATTCGGGCGTGAGATGTTCGACAATCGCGTCGGCATCGGGAAAGCTGAACGCCGGTTTGCCGGTCAATTCAATATCTTTAATTAGTTCTTCGGTGTCGAGAACTTTGCCGAGTTCGCTCGCTTTCGAAGTGTTATAAACTCCGGCGATAATCACATAATCGGCGTAGGCGAAGGCTTTTTGATACTGCTCCTGAAAAACCGCCAGCCGCGAAGACCACGAGCGCGGCTCGAAAACGGCAATCAGGCGTTTGCCTTTATATTTTGTTTTCAAGGCTTTTAAGGTTTCTTCGACCGCCGTCGGATGGTGCGCGAAGTCGTCAATGACGGTCACGCCGCGCACTACGCCGCGCACTTCGACGCGGCGTTTGACCGATTTGAAGGTTTGCAAAGCGGCGCGGATTTTCTCCTGCGAAATTCCCCACGCATCAGCCGCAATAATCACTGCCAGGCAGTTGCGAACATTAAATTCACCGATCAAATTCGTTTCAAATTCGCCCCACGAATGCGCGTCTTTGAAAACCGTAAAGCGCGTCAAATCGCCGGAAAAATCTATATATCGCGCCTGCCATTTCGCGTCGTCGGACGTGCCGAAAGTTTCGATGTTCGTGTGCAGTTTGCCTTTCATCTCGTCGAGAACTTCGCGGACGACCGGCGAATCAATCCCGACAATCAAACGCCCGTTTGACGGCACGAGATTCATCAAACGCGAAAACGCAAATTTTATTTCGTGGATGTCTTTATAAATATCGGCGTGGTCGAATTCGATATTGTTGACAATCGCCAACTCCGGCAGATAGTGCATAAACTTCGGCTTTTTGTCGAAATAAGCCGTATCGTATTCGTCGCCCTCGATAATGAAATAATCGCTGTCCGCCACGCGAAAGCTCGCGCCGAAATTCTGGACGATGCCGCCGACGAGAAAACCCGGATTCAGACCGCCGCACTCGGCAATCCAAGTCGCAATGCTGGTCGTCGTCGTCTTGCCGTGGGTTCCCGCAATCACCAAACTGCGCCGCCCGCGAATAAATTCTTCCTTGACGATTTCCGCCTGCGAACGATAAACGAGTTTGCGGTTCAAAACTTCTTCAAGTTCTTCATTACCGCGCGAAATTGTATTTCCGACAATCGTGCAGTCCGCTTTGAGGTCGGCGTTTTCCGCTTTGTAGCCGCTGATAATTTCAATGCCGAGTTCTTCGAGCTGCGTAGACATCGGCGGATAAACATTCTGATCCGAACCCGTAACTTTATGCCCGTGCGCCTGCAACATTCCCGCGAGACTAGCCATTGCCGTTCCGCAAATTCCGATTAAATGATAGTGCATATATTAATTTATTAGATTGGGAGAGTGCTGACTTCCACCTCTAGCATTATGATTCTAACAAAATGACATTCAACAATCATTTAAATTGAATGATTGTTGAATGACGAATACTTCATTCTGACCTGTCTAGTCCGCTAAAAAACCTGATCTAACGCCACAAGTCTCGCTTTTACAGCATTTAACTCTGCGGCACGCGGCGTGATATAGCAATCGTCATCGAAAGGTGTAATTTTTACCCACCTTTACTGAACAAATCTGAAAGGGAAGAACGATGATGAAAAACAAGATAACAAAAATGATTCGGTTCGGCTTAGTTGCACTAAGTCTTTTAATGTTCACGATTGCTGCAATTCAAACGGTCGGCGCGGCGACGAAACAGAAAAAGAGCGAAAAGCTGCAAAAGAAAATGACGCAGGTTGTCGGCACTGACTTTATTGACGTGATCGTCAAGCCGACCGCCGCCTGGACGAGCGGTTTGACGACCGCCCTGAACGGCAAAGGCGCAATGCTGAAAAAAGACTATTCAAACTTTGCTTTTAAGGTTTATAAGATCAAACGGGTGGATATTGATTTGATTGCCGGACGTTCGGACGTGGATTTTATGACGCTCGACGATACCGTTAAAACGCTCGGTCATCTGACGGCGACGACCGGCGCAGACGGAATTCGCACTTTGAACGGCACGACCAATCAGATTGAAGGAGACGGCATCGGCATCGTCGTCGTTGATTCGGGAGTTGACACACTGCATTCTTCTCTAAAAACCAAAGACGGTTCAGCGACGCGGGTTATTTTCAGTCAGGATTTCACCGGCGAAAATCGGACGGACGACGTTTATGGACACGGCACTCACGTTGCGGCGATGGCGGCGGGAAATCATTCCGTATCGCAGGGCGCGTATCAAGGAATCGCCCCAACGCCAACATTATCAACCTGCGCGTTTTGAACAGAACCGGAACCGGCTCGATCAGCGGCATTCTGGCGGCACTCGACTGGATTTATACGAACCGGCGCCAATGCGACTTATAATATGAAGGTCATCAATTTGAGTCTCGGCGCAAACGCGATTGATTCTTATACTTTAGACCCGCTGTGTCTGGCGGTTCGCAAATTGGTTGATGCGGGCATCGTCGTGGTTGCCGCTGCCGGAAACGAAGGCAAGGACAACTTGGGAAACAAAATTTACGGTCAGATTCATTCGCCCGGCAACGAACCTTCAGCAATCACGGTCGGCGCGGTCAACACTTACGGAACAAATGTTCGTTCGGACGACATAATGGCAACCTACAGTTCCAAAGGTCCAACGCGCTCTTTTTACACCGATACACTCGGAGTCAGACATTTCGACAATCTCATCAAGCCTGATTTAGTCGCTCCCGGCAATAAAATCATCAGCGCACAATCGTATCCGAATACTTACAACACTCTGATTGCTAACAATCCGAGCCTTGATGCCGATGTCACGGGAAATGATACGAAAAATCAGATGTATCTTTCTGGAACGTCAATGGCGACTCCGGCAGTCGCGGGCGCGGTCGCGCTGATGTTTCAGGTCAATCCAAAATTAACGCCGAATCTCGTCAAAATGCTGTTAATGTATACGGCGCAGACGCTCAATGGAGCCAACCAGTTTGAGCAGGGCGCGGGTCGTTTGAACATTAACGGTGCGGTGCGTTTGGCAAAAATTGTCCGTCAGGACTTAACCGCTTGGACGGCGGTCGGTTCGCCGCTTTTGACGACGACGGATCCGGTTCCGCAATCAACCTTTAACGGTGAAACTTTCACCTGGGGGCAGGGCGTGGTAATGGATCACACATTCGCTACCGGAAGCAATCTGATTACCAAATATCAGGGCATTTACAAACTCGGCGTTTTAATCAGTGACGGAACGGTCGAGTCGAACGGCGTTTTAATCAGCGACGGCGTGTTAATCAGCGACGGCGT
>JAJAZE010000551.1 GCA_026785925.1 Pyrinomonadaceae bacterium | reverse complement strand
AACTTGGGGTGCAACCGAAATAGCTGAAAGACAGAAAAAATTATCTGAATTAGCAGTCCAAACCTGGTCACTTGGTATTAAATGACTTTGTGTTCAACTTTAAGCACTTTGTGTTCAAGTGAAGACTTTATGTGCAAAGCCATAAAAATACTTCGATTGTCGGCGAAATCTGCGCCCGATTGGACGGTTTACCGCTGGCGATTGAACTCGCGGCGGCGCGTGTCAAACTGCTCTCGCCGTTGGTAATTTTAACGCGCTTGCAAAACAGTCTGAATCTTCTAACAAACGGCGCGAAAGATTTGCCGCCGCGCCATCAAACAATGCGCGGCGTAATCGCGTGGAGTTACGATTTGCTCGATGCGGACGAGAAATTATTATTCAATCGTTTGGCGGTTTTTGCAGGCGGATTCACAATCGAAGCCGCCGAGTCCTTTGTCCTTTGTCCTTTGCTGATGAAGAAGACACGGAAAGCAATAAACGAAGGACAAAGGACTATTCCCATTCTCGACCTCATTGAATCGCTGATTGACAAAAATCTGTTGGTTGCAAAAACGCAAACCGACGGCGAAACGCGCCTTCGGATGGTGGAAACAATCTGCGAATTTGCCATTGAAAAACTCGAAGCGAGCGGCGAAGCGGAAATGTTCAGGCGCAGACACGCCCGATTTTTTCTCGCGCCGGCGGAAGAATCCAACCCGCATCTTCAGGCGGCAGACGCGGGCGTTTGGCTTAATCGTTTGGAAGAAGAACACGATAATTTACGCGCCGCGCTTCGATGGTTATTGGAAACGGACGCGGAAACGGCGGCGCGTTTGGCGGCGGCGATGCGTGGATTTTGGGTTTTTCACAATCATCTGACCGAAGGACGCTCCTTGCTCGAATCGGCGTTGGAACACGCTCCCGCAGATGTTTCCTTCAAATTGCTCAACGGACTTGGAATGTTGGCAAAGTAAGCAGGGCGTAATAAGTTTTGTAAGATAATAAAACAACATTTACCTTAGTTTCATTGACAGGAAACGATTTCATTATATTGCAAAACTTTCTAACACCTGCTTACCAACTTCACTTCCGAGCGAATTTTCAGTTACGACTGGTTGGACGACGGCAAAACGCTCGCCGTCATACGCGGCGCGTGGACGGCTGATATGGTTTTGCTCACACAAAAATAATTTCAACCAAGAGGATTTGAAAATAGCGGCGGAGTTAGCTTAACTTTTAAGAATGTTTCATATCGCTTTAATCGAGCCGGAAATTCCGCCGAACACCGGCAACATCGCGCGTTTGTGCGCGGCAACCTTTACCGATTTGCACATCGTCGGCGTGACCGGCTTTCGGCTTGACGACAAAGCCGTCAAACGCGCCGGACTCGATTACTGGGACGACGTTAAAATGATTCGCCATATTGATTTGGAAAATCTTTACGAAGCGTTGCCCGACTCGCGCTTTCTTTATTTCACGACGAAAACCGATAGAATCTACACTGATTTCGCGTTTGCCGAAAACGATTGTTTGATTTTCGGACGCGAAACGCGCGGCTTGCCCGAAGAGTTATTAAAAGCCAATTGGGAAAATTGCCTGACTATTCCGATGCCGAACAAAAACGTCCGCAGTCTAAATCTCGCCACCAGCGCCGGCATCGTTTTATACGAAGCTCTCAGGCAATTGAGAGGTGAAAAACTCTCACTTTTCGAGCATCTCGATTCACCTTAATTTCATCTCTTAAAAGACCAACAAAACGCGAGAAATCCTCGATTTTTATTGTTTGAAATGGAGAAATTTACAAAATGAAATACTTACGCAATTTATTTATTTTAGCAGCGGCAATTTTAGGTTTAACGGCGAGCGGCGTTCAGGCGCAGGGCTTTTCCGGCGGTCGAACCATCGAGCGGCAAATTTTCAAACGGATCATCAAACTTCCATATTACGGCGTTTTCGACAACATCGCTTTTCAGGTGCAAGGCGACACCGTAACTTTGATGGGCAAAGTCACACAGCCGACGACGCGCCGCAGTGCGGAGCGAGTCGTCGAGAAAATTGCCGGCGTGGAAAACGTCGTCAACAACATCGAAGTTTTGCCGCTGTCGAGTTTTGACGATTCGATTCGCCTGCAAACTCTGCGGACGCTTCAGAACGGCGGCAGCCTTTACCGTTATTTTCTGAGCGCAAATTCACCGGTGAAAATTATCGTTGATCGCGGCAATGTCACGCTCGAAGGTTTTATTGACAATCGCGGCGATTATAATCTGGCGAACATTTTAGTCAGAAGTGTGCCGGGTGTCTTCAGCGTCACCAACAACTTGATTATCGAAAAAGAGTTGGTTCGTTAATCGCCAACCAAAACTAATAATCACGAAACGGACGCAGCAATTGCGTCCGTTTTTTTATGCAGTCAACTTTTGTTAATCGCTGAACGTCAGGCATATTCGCCTGCATTGACGTTTCCGTTTTATAATAACCGAACGATGTCAAGAGAAAATCTCAGCCGTTTCGTTTGGTTGTCAATTGCGGCGGCAGTTACCACTATCGCGCTGAAAGTGACGGCGTATTATTTGACCGGTTCGGTCGGATTGCTGTCCGACGCGCTGGAGTCGGTAATTAATTTGGTCGCGGCGGGCGTAGCTCTCTACATCATCAAAATCGCCGCCGCGCCGCCCGACGACGACCACGCTTTCGGTCACGACAAAGCCGAGTATTTCGCTAGCGGGATTGAAGGAACGCTGATTTTCTTTGCCGCCGTCGGCATTATTTATACCGCCGTGCCGCGCCTTTTCGCTCCGCAGCCGGTGGAAAATATCAGCTTCGGATTAGTCGTTTCATTCGTCGCCACGCTGATAAATTTGGTCGTCGGAATAATTCTGATAAAAGTCGGCAATCATCATCGTTCAATCGTTCTGGAAGCTGACGGCAAACATCTGATAACCGATGTCTGGACTTCGGTCGGCGTGATTTTGGGCGTTGTGATTGTCAGTTTGACCGGTTGGCTCGTGCTGGACGCGGTGATTGCCTTGATTGTGGCGCTGAACATCGTTTGGACAGGCTTTCAATTGATTAAACGCTCGGCATTGGGTTTAATGGACACGGCGATTTCGCCCGAAACCATCAAAGAAATCATCAGCGTTTTGGACAATTACGTCGAAAAACAAGGCATTAATTATCACGCTTTGCGAACAAGGCAATCCGGCGCGAGACATTTTATTTCCGTTCACATTCTCGTTCCCGACGAATGGACGGTGCAGAAAGGACACGATTTAACCGAAGAAATCGAACTCGAAATCTGCCGCGTCGTTCCCGAATCAACCGTTTTTACGCATCTCG
The DNA here is from genome assembly GCA_026785925.1 of Pyrinomonadaceae bacterium. Taxonomy (GTDB): domain Bacteria; phylum Acidobacteriota; class Blastocatellia; order Pyrinomonadales; family Pyrinomonadaceae. The sequence continues at coordinate 2,740 of JAJAZE010000551.1, read as the reverse complement.
AACCGCTCGAAGACCCTTTATCTTTTGAAGATTTAGAGCTTTTTCGACGGAAATGAATTTATTTCACAACAAAATTTATGACAGGCGAACAAGAGAAAATAATTAAAGCCTTTCCGACACATCTTAAAAATGATGTTTTATCTCTTTTGAAGAAAATTTCGTTAAAGAGCAGACACCAAATTTCGGAGCCTTTCAAGGTAAACTTAAACAATGAAGTTTTGGAAATTCCTTATCGTATTTACTTTAAAGAGCCAACAGAGGAAAATCTTACCGAAACTGAGTTACTCATTCTGTACTGTTTATTTACAAGGCATAATGACGGTTTTATAAGACAGCAAAAAATTAGAATGGTTCTCGTTGCCAAAGAGAATTGGATTGCGCCTTTTGTAGTTCAACTTCTGGGAGAATATGTCATCGAAATCTTGTTAGAAATCGAAAAACATCTTTCTCACAATTTGCTTAAAATTTTGGCTCATTTTATAAAAACCAATCCTGACTTTTATCAATTATCAAGATGCAGAGTTATAAGTTATTGGAATTGTTACTATCGAAACAAATTTAATTCACCAGAAACTTATGTGGGTTTTCAGATGTTTAAAAAGATAGATAGTTTTATTGAAGAAAATGGAATATCTATCCCTAAAAATTCAGATTATTGAAATTCAACACATTTTAAGCGTCCCAAAGACTTCCATAATCTCGCCGTTTGATTTTTCCGCCCGCAAACCTTATTCTTACCGTTTGTTTTAAAGCACAATTTTTACATTATGATTAATAGAGAAAATATCAGAAACATTGCTATTATCGCGCACGTTGACCACGGCAAAACGACTTTGGTGGACGCGATGCTCAAACAGTCAGGCACGTTCCGCGACAACGAAGCGACGCAGGATCGAATGATGGATTCGATGGATTTGGAACGCGAGCGCGGCATTACGATTATGGCGAAAAACGCCGCCGTTCGTTACGGCGATTATAAAATCAACATTCTCGACACGCCGGGACACGCCGATTTCGGCGGCGAAGTCGAGCGCGTTTTGAAAATGGTGGACGGCATTGTCCTTTTGGTTGACGCGGCGGAAGGCTGTCTGCCGCAAACCCGATTCGTGCTGCGAAAAGCTCTCGAACTCGGACTACCCTGCATCGCGCTGGTTAATAAAATTGACCGACAGGACGCACGACCGGAAGAAGTTTTGGACGAGATTTACGATTTGTTTATTGATTTGGGCGCGGACAACGATCAGATTGATTTTCCGGTTTTGTATTCGATTTCACGCGACGGCATTGCCAAGAAAAATCTGACGGACGAGTCAACCAATCTCAAACCTCTGTTCGATCAAATCATCGAAACGATTCCCGCGCCGAAGCAGCTCCGCGACGATTCTTTGCAATTATTAGTCGCCAACATTGATTACAATGCCTTCGTCGGACGCTTGGCAATCGGCAGATTATTTTCGGGCGAAATCGCTAAAAATCAGGAAGTCATCGTTTGCAAACGCGACGGTTCGACGCAGAAAACGCGCGTCAAAGAACTTTACGTTTTTGAAGGAATGGGACGCGAAACGGTCGAATCAGCCGGTGTCGGCGAAATCGTCGCGCTTGCCGGGTTCGACGACATCAACATCGGCGAAACGATCACTTTGGTTGATAATCCGAAACCTTTGCCGGTAATAAATGTTGACGAACCGACGATTGTGATGATTTTCGGCGTGAACAATTCGCCATTTTCCGGCATTGACGGCAAATTCGTCACTTCGCGGCAAATCGGCGAACGTCTGCAAAAAGAACTTTTGGGAAACGTCGCTCTGCGCGTCGCGCCGACCGATTCGCCCGATCAATTCAAAGTTTCCGGGCGCGGTGAATTGCAGCTTTCAATTTTAATCGAAATGATGCGCCGCGAAGGTTTCGAACTACAAGTTTCCAAACCGGAAGTTATCACCAAACGCGGCGACAACGGCGAGTTGCTTGAACCGATTGAGCAAGTCGTCGTAGATTGTCCCGACGAGTTTATCGGTGTCGTGACCGAAGCCCTCGGACGGCGCAAAGGTCAGATGTCGAAAATGATTAACAACGGAACCGGGCGCGTTCGCCTTGAATACGAAGTTCCGTCACGCGGGTTAATCGGTTTTCGCGGGGAATTCTTAACCGAAACGAAAGGCACGGGCTTGTTAAATACCCTGTTTTTACGCTTCGACAAATGGCTCGGCGATATGAAGGGACGCGGCACGGGTTCGCTGATTTCCGATAGAATGGGCGAAACGACGACCTACGCGCTTTACGCTTTGCAGGAGCGCGGCAAAATGTTCGTCAATCCGCAAACCAAGGTTTACGAAGGAATGATCGTCGGCGAAAACGCCCGCACGGTTGACCTTGATGTTAATCCGATCAAAGAGAAAAAGCTGACCAATATGCGAACCTCTTCGGCGGACGAAGCGATGCGGCTGGTTCCCGTCAAAGATTTATCTTTGGAAGAAGCGTTGGAATTCATCGCCGACGATGAATTGGTCGAAGCCACACCGAAAGCGATTCGCCTTCGCAAGCGGTTTTTGAAAGCTAACGAGCGACCGAAGAAGTAGTTTTTCGTCAATCGCAATAAAGTGAATCGTGAATAGAAATCATTTCTATTCACGATTTTTGTTTTTGCAACTTCCCTGTTTTTGATATAGATTGGCTGTTAAATCACCTTGTGTTTTCCGTCAAAATTATGCCAAATGATTTTAATTCTTTTGTCGAGCAATTT
>JAJAZE010000550.1 GCA_026785925.1 Pyrinomonadaceae bacterium | reverse complement strand
CAAGCAGTTTTTTGAAGGCATCGTGCTGGTCAGCCAGCAGTTGAATGAAATTTTGGCGGAAATGGGCGTGCAGCCGATTCTCGCCGTCGGTGAAAGATTCGACCCGCATCTGCACGAAGCCGTCGCCACTGAAATCACCGATGAATTGCCGTCACAGACCATTACGGCTGAACTTCTGCGCGGTTATCGAATCGGCGAAAAAGTAGTTCGCGCCTCGATGGTCAAGGTTTCCGTCACCTCGACCGGCAATCTGACTCGTCCGACGACCGCTTCCAACCACAATTTTTCTTAATCTACGGACGATTAAATTCACCCGGCAAAATTAAAGTTTTCCCTTGAGAGGATTTAAAATATGGGCAAAGTTATAGGCATTGATTTAGGCACGACGAACTGCTGCGTTTCGGTTTTGGAAGGCGGCGCGGTGCAGATTATCTCGAACAAAGAAGGCGGCAGAACCACGCCTTCGGTGCTTGGTTTCACGGAAAAAGACGAGCGGCTGGTCGGGCAAATCGCCAAACGTCAGGCGGTGACGAATCCGACTAATACTTTATACGCCGTCAAACGGCTGATCGGTCGCAAATTCAATTCGCCGGAAGTCAGGAAAATGCGCGAAACCGTGCCGTTTGAAATTGTCGAAGCCCCGAACGGCGACGCGCATATTCGTGTGCTTGACCGCATTTACAGCCCGCCGGAAATTTCGGCAATTGTGCTGCAAAGATTAAAGCTCGCGGCGGAAGAATTTTTGGGCGACAAAGTGACCGAAGCGATTATCACCGTTCCCGCCTATTTCGACGATATGCAGCGGCAGGCGACGCGCGATGCCGGAAAAATTGCCGGTCTGGAAGTCGAGCGCATTATTAACGAACCGACGGCAGCCGCGCTCGCCTACGGTTTCGATAAAAATAAAAACGAGCGCGTCGTCGTTTATGATTTGGGCGGCGGCACGTTCGACATCTCGATTCTGGAAATCAACGACGGCGTGTTTGAAGTTCTTTCGACTTCGGGCAACACATTTTTGGGCGGCGAAGATTTCGACCAGCGCATTATCAATTGGCTGCTGGAAAAATTTCTGACCGACAACGGCATTGATTTGAAAGGCGACCGGCTGGCGTTGCAGCGTTTGAAAGAAGCCGCCGAACGCGCCAAATGCGAATTGTCGAGCGTTTTGGAAACGACCGTTAATCTGCCGTTTATCGCGGCGGACACTTCCGGTCCGAAACACATCAACACGGTTTTGACCCGCGCCAAATTTGACGAACTCGTCCAGGAATTGGTCGAGCAGACGGTTGAGCCGTGCCAGAAGGCTCTCTGGGACGCAAAACTTCAGCCGTCGGATATTGATAAAGTGATTCTCGTCGGCGGACAGACGCGCTCGCCGATTATCACGCGCACCGTCACGGAAGTTTTCGGGAAGGCACCTTCTTCGGAAATCAACCCGGACGAAGTGGTGGCGATGGGCGCGGCGATTCAGGGCGGCGTTTTGACCGGCGACATTAAAGATATTGTGCTGCTCGACGTGCTGCCCCTGAGTTTGGGATTGGAGACGCGCGGCGGCATTTTCGTCAAGCTCATTTCGCGCAATTCAACGATTCCGCTGAAAAACACGATGACCTTTACGACCGTCACCGATAATCAAGCGTCGGTCGAAATTCACATTATGCAGGGCGAACGCGAAGTTGCAAGCGGCAACCGCAGTCTCGCCAAATTCGATTTGATCGGGATTCCGTCCGCCCCGCGCGGCGTTCCGCAGATTGATGTCTCGTTTGAAATTGACGCGAACGGCATCGTCAATGTCTCGGCGAAAGACAAAACGACCGGCTTTGAACAGGCGATGCAGATTACGCCTTCGTCGGGACTCGCGCCGGACGAAATCGAACATCTGATTATGGAAGCCGAAAATTCCGTCGAGAAAGATCGTGATACCAAAGAATTAATTTTACAGCGCAACCGGCTCGATTCGCTGATTAAAAATACGCATCGCGCCCTGCACGAATTCGGCGGCGCGATTCCCACTGAACAGCAGGAAGCCATCAACGGAATTCTTCTTCAGGGCGAAGAAGGCTTGCGCTCGAACAACGTCGGCGAAGTCATTGCTATCTATTCAAACGTCGAATTTGCCGCCGCGCAGTTGACCGAATCGCTGATGGCGGGCGTTTAGAAAGGATGAAGGATGAAGGATAAAGTAAGAAGTGATTTGGAAAAACTTTAGTGTTTAGTCTGAATGATTCTTCACCTTCACCTTTCGCCTTTCGCCTTTCGCCTTTGAAGACTGTTCCACTCGACAAACTTCTCCGCTGCTGCTCTGGCTTCGATTTCAAACGGAATATCGAGGTAAGCCTGGCGGCGTGAAGCCGCGTCCCATTTTCCCGTTCTTCGCAAATTTCGCCAATAACTGCTCACATACTTCGATAAAAAACCGATTAAACCTTCCCTTTGATATTGAATCGTGTGCGCGATTTCGTGCGCGATCAGGTCTTCCGGCAATTTCAACAAGTTAAGCTGATTGAACGAAAGCAGGCTCGGCGTAATAAAAATTCGCCTGCCGAAAGTGATGCCGTGAACGCTGATGATATTTGTCAGGAGCTTAGTGAATTTGCCAACGTAAAAGTTGATGACGGGCAAACGAAAGTCGTCGTCGTTCAGATATTCACGAAAAAAGGCTTGCAGTCGTTGATGTGACGAGTCGGCGAGTTTCATTTCGACGGTTAGCTTAAAACATTTTTCAGCATAAATAAACTTCGTAAAAAAAGCGGCGATTGATAGTTTAATCAATCGCCGCTTTTTAGTTGGTAACTGATGTTACGCAAGTGACTGGAGCGCAATCCGTCCCGGTTGCATTGAGCGCGTGAGCGCGAAAAAGCCTGGCGACGGCTTTGAGCTTTCATCTGAACGAGTATTTTTTCGCACCGAAGCGATGCTCAATGGCAACCGGGACGGATTGCGCTCCAGTCGTTTTTCTCGTTTTGCGTAACATCAGTTATTGATGTTCTTGCCGGTATTACTGATGGCATCGCCGACGGCATCAATCGTGTCGCCGACTCCGCGTTTGAGTTTGCCCCACGTTTCCTGCGTCTGACCTTCCGCTTGATCGGCTTCGCCCTCCGCCTCTAAACTGCGGTCGCCGGTCAAGTTTCCGATTCCCTCTTTTACTTTTCCTTTAACATTTTCAACTTTGCCTTCGACTTCATCATTGTTCGGTATTGACATTGTTTTAGCTCCTTTCTCAAAAATTCGTGCATCGTTTCAAAACGACTTTTACACTTGATTTCGAGTGAAGCAAATTACATTCCTTTGTAGTTCGGACCGCCGCCGCCTTCGGGTGTTACCCAATTGATAATCTGATACGGATCCATTACGTCGCAGGTTTTGCAGTGAACGCAGTTTGAGAAATTGACTTTAATCTCGCGCCGCCCGGTTTTAGCGTTCTCCTCCATTTCGTAGACCGCCGCCGGACAAAAACGCTGGCACGGATTGCCGTATTCTTCGGCGCAGCGCACGGCGCAGATTTCCGTATCGAGAATATGCAGATGCGACGGCTGATCTTCTTCGTGCGAAACCGCGCCGTGATAAACATCCGTCGCTTTGTCGAAAGTCAATTTATTGTCGAATTTTAAATCGGGATACCGCTGTTTGATCGAATCGCCCTGATAATCGTATTCTTCGAGTTTTTCCATCCGCTCGTGACCGGCGATGTGATGTTCCATCGGCATAAAGCCCCACGAATAGCCGCCGGTCAAAAACTGCAAACCGCCGTTGACCAGTGCCGACCAGCGACCCGATTGAAACGAAGCGTGAAAATTTCTGACCGCGTAAAGCTCGTCGTGAATCCAGCTTGCGTTAATTTTCTCGTCAAAGCGGCGCAGCGTTTCAGACGTGAAATCCTGATACGAAAAAGCGTGAACAATTGTTTCCGCCGCCAGCATTCCCGACTTCATCGCCGTGTGAATTCCCTTAATTCGCTGACCGTTTAAAAACGAAGCGCAGTCGCCGATGAGCAAAACGCCGTCCGCGAAAAGTTTCGGCATCGTGTGCCAGCCGCCCGCATTGATAGCTTTCGCACCGTATTTGAGCATTTTGCCGCCCGCCAGAATTTCGGCGATTTTCGGATGCGTTTTGAATTTTTGAAACTCGGCGTGCGGATCAATCAGCGGGTCGAGATAATCTAAGCCGGTGACGTAGCCGATGCTGATGACGTTGTTTTTCATCCCGTAAATCCAGCCGCCGCCGTAGGTTTTCGCGTCGGACGGAAAACCGAGTGTGTGAACGACGCGACCTTCTTCAAAATTCCCCGCCGGAACTTCCCAGAGTTCCTTCACGCCAAGAGAGAAAACCTGCGGCTCTTTGCCTTCGTTCAAATTCAATCGCTGCGTCAACTGTTTAGCCAGCGAACCACGCGAACCTTCGCCGAGAACGGTAATTTTCGCCATCAAATCAACGCCCGCCTCGAAGTTTCCTTTGGTGTGACCTTCCTTATCAATGCCTTTATCGCCAGTGCGAACGCCGATCACCGCGTCGTTTTCGCCGTAGATAATTTCCGCGCCCGGAAATTCGGGAAAGATATTGATTCCGGCTTCTTCGCATTTTTCGCCGAGCCATTCGCACATTTTGCTGAGAGAAATAATATATTTCCCGTGATTTTGGAGCGGCGGCGGCGTAATCGGCGAAGCGAGTGCGCGTTTCTCGGTCAGATACCAAAAAGCGTCGCTCTCGACGGTCGAGTCAACCGGACAGCCTTGTTCGAGAAAATCCGGCATCAATTCGCGCAGCGCAATCGGGTCCATCACCGCGCCCGACAAAATATGCGCTCCGATATTCGCGCCTTTTTCGATAATGCCGATTTCAATATCGCCAATCGGCTTGCCGAATTTTCTGCCTTTAGCGACGAGTTCGTCGTGTTCCTTAATCGCATTTTTCAGATGCAGAGCAGCCGCCAGATTCGCCGGACCCGCGCCGACGAAAACCACATCCATTTCCAATTGTTCGCGTTCGTTCATAATTTTATTTTTGATAATGAATAGCCGTTCAGTTTTTACGAGTATAGCAAAATCGGATTTCTTTTGCCTGCCGAAAATGTTTTTAAGCAGCCAAGCAAAAGTAGTGAAGCATTTTGCTTTCGTTCAGAGTCCACGCTTAAGCGTGTCTTCCGCCAGCGAAGCGCGGCGGAGCAGACAAACTAAAGTTTGGACTCTGAACTTTTCATAATGCCGCCAAACTTTTTCTTACCTGCTTAATCGGCGGCGAAAAAAAGGTTTTGTGGTTAGCCGCGACTAATTACAAAACCTTCGTTTGCCAAATTAAAATAAATTTCCGATCAACTCGGTGCTTGATTTTCCGGGAAGGAGTTTTCGTCCGCGATTTCCGCCGCCAGCAGTTTTTCTTTGTAGCTCGAAGGCAGCGAACGAACCTTTTTATTTTCGTCGGTGACGAGGTGCAGAGTTTCGCCTTCGGCAAGCAGAGTTTCGTCGGCGGCGCGATAGATT
>JAJAZE010000549.1 GCA_026785925.1 Pyrinomonadaceae bacterium | reverse complement strand
GCGGTCGTCGGCTCATCGGCGATCAGCAATTTCGGCTGACACGCAATTGCCATCGCAATCATCACCCGTTGGCGCATCCCGCCGGAAAATTCGTGCGGATAATCGTTGATTCGCCTTGACGCATCGGCAATGCCGACGCGCCTTAACAACTGAATGGCTTGCTCTTTCGCTGCTTTTTTCGACAAACCGCGATGAACGCGCAGAGTCTCAGCGATCTGAAAACCGATTGTCAAAACCGGATTCAAGGATGTCATCGGGTCTTGAAAAATCATCGAAATTCGATTTCCCAAAATGTTCTCAAGTTCTTTTTCCGAAAGTTTTAATAAATTGATTTCCTTCCCGTTGTCGTGAAAAATCACTCTGCCGTCCGAGATTTCGCCCGGACTTTCGATTAGCCGCATAATCGAAAGCGCGGTCACGCTTTTCCCGCTGCCCGATTCGCCGACAATGCCCAAAACTTCGCCCGTTTCAATCGCAAAAGATACGTCTTTGACGGCTTTTCTATGATTGAAATGTGTTTGAAGATTTACGACTTCAAGCAGGATTTTAGACATCAATTTTAAGCAGAATTTAAAAGTCGAAACGTTTCAGATGCGCTCTTTTTAATTTTTTTAACTTCGCCATTGATCGACATCGTTGCGGAGATACATCCGAAAGCGCGAAATGTCGAGATAACGGAAAACCGTATTGCCGTTTTTGTCGGGTTCAAAGCCCGTTAGATACGGATACCAGACTTGATGAACAACCGAATGCGTCAGAAAAATGCCGCCGACATCTTCGACTAAAATGCGCTCGGCATCCTGATAAAGTGCAAATCTTTTCGGTTCGTCAATTTCGCGTCCGGCGAGCGCGACCAGTTCGTCGAATTTCTCGTTTTTCCAGGCGTGACGCGGCGAACCGTTTGCGCTGTTGCTTTTCCAGAGTCTGGTTAATAAATTCGCCGGGTCAAGATAATCGTATTCGTATTCGCCGACATAGAGCGGCATCGAATGATCGGCGCGGCGCACGCCCCAGACCGAGCCTTCGAGAATCTGTAAATTTACCGAAATATCGAGATGGCGTTCCCACTGGTCTTTAATGTATTCCAACAAAACGTCGCGTCCGCGCGAATACATTTCCAAAACCAGTTGATTTCCATTCGCATCTTTTCCGTTTGGATAACCGGCTTCCGCAAGCAGCGTACGCGCCTTTTCGACGTTAAATTCCTGCACCGATTTGAGTTCAGGATTATGCGCGGGAAACTCCGGCGGCAGCATCGAAAATGCCGGAATGCGCGTTTTTAACATCACTTTTTCGCAAAACGGCGTGCGGTCAATCGCGTGTGAAAGAGCGCGGCGCAGCAGCAAATTATCAAACGGCGGTTTCAGGCAATCTAAAGACAAATACGAAGTCTGAAAATTGTTGAACGAATGCAGGTATTTTTCGAGTTCAGTGTCGTTGACAACCTGCGCGAGTTCCTGCGGTTCGAGTCTGACAATATAGTCAATTTCTTTGTTCAGCCACGAATTAAACCAGCCGATGGCTGGCGCGCCGATAAGTTGAACGAGCCGCTGAATCCCGACTTTATGCGGTCCGTTGTAATACGGATTCGCGTCCCATTCGAGTTTTTGATTATGCTCCCAGCTCAGAAGCCGCATCGGACCTGATGAAACGAAGCCTTCCGCCGAATCCGCCCAGTGTTCGGGATTGTTTTCGGCTTTGTGGCGCGGCGCGGGAACAGCCGCCATATACGCCATCAGCGCGGGTAAATGCGGAATCGCGCCGCCTTCGCCCCAGATTCGCAAAGTCTTTTCGTCAATCGCTTCGACACCGATTTCATCCGCGCCTGACTTTCCTTCTTTGTATGCTTGAATGCCTTTAATGTCGTAATAAAACCACGTCCACGGATTATCGAGATGCGGCGAAGCGAGATGCCGAAATGTAAAAACCCAATCATCGGAAGTAATCGGAACGCCGTCGCTCCAGCGAGCGTTTTCCCGAATCGTAAAATCCCAGTATGCAGCGTTTTCTCCCATTCGCCAGTTGCTCGCCAGTGCCGGAACGAGATTTTGATTGACATCGCGCCTCAGAAGCGGTTCGCCGCCCCAATTTATCGCCACGCCCGAACCGTAAATGTCGCGCGCAATATCAAGATGACGCGGTTCATTCGCCGACTCATACAAAACCTGCCTGTCCAAAGGCGCGGCGTCGAAAGGCAAACTTCTTCCTTGCGAAGTTATTGACTGAATATTTAAATTAACAGGAACTGTTTGATTACTTTGTTTATTCCTACAATTAGTTAAAAAATTTCCGAGAGAAATTCCTCCGGT
>JAJAZE010000548.1 GCA_026785925.1 Pyrinomonadaceae bacterium | reverse complement strand
TGGTATTCGGGACATTGAGAACTAATACTGGAGCGCGGAGACTGGAGCGCAAGCATCCCTGCTTGCAATGAGTGTCGGCTTCCGACACGAAAAAGCGTCGCTTAACTCGTAATTTGAACGAAGCGCAAGTTAGCCGCTTCTTTTTTGAATTCCTTATCGTATTTTTCATCCTCCCACTTTACAGAGAGTTTTTTTTGAAAAAATTAAACTATCTCAGAGTGTCTTAATAGGCACACAAACAATTGAAATCTATCTCCTATAGAAATAGTAAAAAAGGCTAAAGACAACCAGCCGTCGCATTGTGCGGAAACGGCTGATTGTCAATCGAGATTCGTGTGTTCGGATTTGCCGTTATTGCTTCAGGGTCATTTGAATCGCCCCTTTATTGTTAGAGCCAATGTTAATCTCTTTGGCAGATTCATCTTTTATTTGAAATCTGCCGCCAACTTCTTTGCCGTCTATCATTCCGACTATTGATGTCATCACGTCGCTGCCGATTAACGCGCCGGCATTCGGATCAACCGTTCCAAGATAGCTGTTCACGCCGCCGACCAGTTCATAAATCCTGATAGCTTTATCGGTTCGGTTGAAGAATGTCATTTGAACGGCTTTGCGTTTTTGAAGCACCTTGATCGAAGAAATCTGATCGTTTCCGACCACCGTGTTCGATAAATCACTCCAATTTTGCAAATGCGATTGACAGTCGCCCTTGTAATCATAATCTATGCAAACCAACGCTCGCACGCCATTGCCCACCTTGATAGAGGAAATTGAGTCATTCGGAAGACCGAGGGTATCGGCTTTTGGAAAATTACTGCCAACTTTCTCTAATCTCACACAAGTTCCTCCAAAGTTAATATCAAGATAGATAAAAACTTCATTATCACTGGGATCAGCGGATTTACAAGACCTGTCCTGAGCCGACGCGCTGCCGGTGACCATAAGCATCAGACCAAACAACATTACAAACACTAATTTTTTCATTGATTTTTTCTCCAACGAGTTAAACATAATTTTATTTTCTCCTAAGTTTTTTTATTGATTTATTGATTTCCAAAAGCGACTCGAAAAAGATTCTATCGCCTCGCTGTTTTTCACCGGCGACGATTTGCCGGTGTCAGGTTTTCCTTGCTGCCTAAAATCCGTTTCAAAGATGTTATGCAAATCATTACCGCGTCCGCTTCGGTTTCGGTAAAATGCGCCGCTTTAGTTTCGATAATCTGAAAAATGCGGCGTTGTTTGATGCCGAATGTATTGGCGGCTTGTTCCGTCGTCAGCATCGGTTCGCCGCATTCCGCGCAGGCGATTTGTCTGCCCGGCGCGGACTGGCGAATGATGTAACGGCGATTGATAGCAACCAACATTTCAAAGTTACGCTTGATTTCCATTTGTTTTTGGCATAAATTAAAGGGCGATGAGAGCCAATCTATAACTTTCGGTTTCAAAAGTCTGGAGAATTTTTGGATTCTTTCTGGATTCTTTTTGGATAGCTATGAAACCTCAACAAACACAGGATTTTTACCACTTCGGCGCGTTTCGTTTGGAGGCGGCGGAGCGGCGTTTGTGGTGCTTTAATGAGCCGGTTTCGCTTACGCCGAAGGAATTTGAACTACTTTTTTACTTTGTCGAACACGCCGGGCGCGTGGCGAAAAAAAGCGATTTGCTCGAAGCGGTTTGGACGGATACTTTTATCGAGGAAACGACGCTGGCGCGAAATGTTTCGTGGCTCAGAAAAAAACTCGCGGAGTGCGGCGCGGACGGCGAACAGTTTATCGAAACCGTGCCGAAAATCGGCTATCGTTTCGCGGCGGAAGTTTCGCGTTCCGCCCAGAACGAAGACGCGCTCATCGTTGAAGAACAAATCGTTCAGCATTTTCGCGGCAAGGAAACTATTACTATTGACGACGCGGCGGCGATTAATGAAGCAGATGAGACGGGAAATGAAGAATGGGAAAATATAAATCCTTTTTCGCAAAAATTTCCGTCGTCCCGTCGTTCCTTATTCGCTTTGACTTTTCTTTTCATCGGCATCGCTTTCGCTGCGCTCGCCGGAAGCGGTTATAGTCTTTATCAAAACTATTCCAAAACCGACGCGCAAATTACCGACTTAAACATTAATGCAAAAGTACCAATCGAAAATATTACGGTTGACGCAACCTCGGAAAAACCCCAAATCAAGGTTGGCTCGATAGTCAACTTGCGGAATCAGTATTCCGACGAAGCAGGTTATCTTGATGCTTGGGGGGTGGTCAGGAACAAGCCTGAATTCTCGCAAGTTCCCACTGAAACAATGTTTGTCTCAACCCACCCGAACCCGAACCGGGACAATGGCTCCGGGAGTTGGGAGATTGTTTCCGCGACCGGGAAAAGAAACGGCGAAACGCTTGTGTTCGGCGACAAAATCCACTTAAGAAACAGGCATCCCAATTCCGATTACCTCGACAACTGCGGTTGGATTATGGATATGCCGGTTTTCAAGAGCGTTCTTAATATCGAGAAGTTTGCAGTTTTCACCACTAATTCTAAAGACCGCGACGACGGCACCGGCACGTGGATCGTTAAATCAGATGCCGAATCCGACGGAAGTCCGGTTCTTGAGGGAGACGGCATCTCACTCGAGAACGGGTTTCCCGGCGGAGGTTACCTTAACACTGCCGGTCGCGTGAGCGACATACCGGCGTTTAATGATTACGACGGCTCGCTTCTAGTATTCATCCACGCATCATCCACCAGCCGCCGCCCTAACTCCGGCATTTGGATTATCTCCGGCAGTAAGGCGGCTCTAAAATAGCACGATCAATCAGACCGCTTGATTTTCAGAGAATTCTGGTGCATTCAGAGCGCAGTCTTTTGAACATTCGTTAAAGACATTTGCTTTATTTGACAAATACAATAAATCGAACTCGCGCGGCAAAGTTAAATCCGGAAGTATTCGATTCGGAAATGACAAAGCTGCGGATTTCCGAAGACTTTGGAAAATTTGTTATCAGGAAATACAAAGTCTTGAAGAATAAAAACGCGGCTAACAATCCAATGGACGCGAGGCGAAACAACTTGCCTCATAAAAACGTCGTCCGTAAAACTCAGAGTTGCACGTAGCGGTTTCGCCAGCGTCATCTCAATCGTTATTTCGCGCCCGAAGCGAACGCTCATTGCAAGCAGGGATGCTTGCGCTCCAGTCTTTGCGTTTCTTCTATTTGTAGAAAATTTATTGATTCCTACCAAACGTCATTTATCAATAAATCCTCATAAGAATCGCGTTTTCTAATCAATTCAATCGCGCCGTCTTCCTTGAGCAAAACGATTGCCGGAAGTTGTCTGCCGTTGTATTGAAACATTTGCGCGATGGAATATGCGCCGCAATTCAACAAAGCTAAAACTTCATTCGGCTGCACATTTTCGGGCAGAAGCCGATAATCCGGCAGACGATTCTGACCATCAATATCAAAATAAACATCGCCGCCGTCGCATAACGGTCCGGCTAATTTATACGGCGCGTCGTGCGCTTCACCGGCGCGACCAGCCGAAATCAGATGGTAATACCATTTGTAAGTTTCCATCGAGAGAAGCAGATTAAAACCGGCATCGGTCAGAAGCCAAACGTCGGTGGAAAGTGGAGAGTGGAGAGTGGAGAGTGGAGAATCTTCCGCCTTTTCTCTCCACTCTCCGCTCTCCACTCCCGACTTCTGCAAAGGTCTTTCTTTACGATTGCGAACGCTCGTCAGACAAATTCCGGCATCGGCAATGACGCTTCTGCCCGGTTCTAAAAGCAGTTCGATGTTTTCCAGCAGATGCGTCGCGTTTTGGGCGGCGGCGGTTTTGACGACGATTTGCCACGCTTCGCGCAGAACGTCGAACGGTTCGAGCGTCGCGCTGAAAAGTTCGCGCTGGTCATCGGAAAACTGTTGTTCGTGAGATTTATCGCGCAGATAATTAACGGGAAAACCGCCGCCGAGATTCAGGTGCGAAAGTTTATGTCCGATTTTGTCAATTTCGCGGAGATTTTCAAACAAAAGTTTCAATGCTTCGGCATAAGACGCGGCTTTCGGATTCTGCGAACCGATATGCAGATGAATGCCGCATAAATTCAAAAATTCGTCGTCCGGCTGCCAACGCCGAAACGCCGTCAATGCTTCGTCCGGCATCATTCCGAATTTGGAAGTAAGCAGCGCGGTTTGAAGTCCGTGTAAAGTGTCGCTTTCGATTTCGGGAACTAACCGCAGCGAAACATCGGCGCGTTTTTTCAACTTTTTGGCAACGGTTTCAATCAATTCGATTTCGTAAAACGAATCGGCGTTTATCGCGTAAATTCCCGCGTTTATCGCTTCTTCGAGTTCCGTTTCGGTTTTGCTCGTGCCGTTAAAAATGATTTGTTCGGGCTTAAAGCCGATTTTCAAAGCCTTGAAAAGTTCGCCGCCGGAATTGACTTCCAAATCGCTGCCCGCGTCTTTGACGGCGCGGAGAATCGCCATATTCGAGTTCGCTTTCGCCGCGTAGCAAATTTTCAGCGGGCAATCAATCACCGATTCGGCGCGTTTCAGACGTTCGATGTTGTGCCGAATTCGCGCTTCGCTGAAAACGAAAAGCGGCGTGTCGAATTCGTTTGCCAAATCAATCGCCAACGCGCCGTTAATATAAAGTTGATTGTTTCTAACTTCTAAAAAATTCTCGATTGTCCAAGCCGGATTCATATCAGGTATTAAACCGCAAATTACCCGACCGACGCAAAGCGCAGAAAAACGGTTTGCCGAAAATAAATTCCAAGGGGCAGAAATTTATTTTCGGCAAGCCGTCGTTTCAAAGCGGGTTCTCCCGGACTGCGCTTTGAAATTTTAACCAATCGGATTAGCAAGTTTTGAGTCCCGCCTTCAGGCTAATGGCATTAAGTTAAACCAAAAGGTAAGAATGATTGCCACCAAAAGGCACAAAAATCACAAAAGTTATGAATAAAACAAGGTTTTTATTTTTGAGCTTTTAGTGCCTTTTGGTGGCTCATTCCTTAACTTAATGCCATTAGCCTGAAGGCGGGACTCAAAACTCAGTAATTTTTATCTGACCAAACTGAGCGGCAGCGGAAAATCATTACTCGCGCCAAACGTCGAATAGCGCGGCGTGTTGGTCGAACTTTGAAAAATATACCAGACTCTGTTAGAGCGTCGGAACACCGCGAAATCCATTTTGCCGTCGCCGTCATAATCCGCCGGAACCGGCAAATCGCTTCCCAAACCCCATTGAAATGCGCGGTTCGTGCCGCCGCTTTGCGCGACATACCAAGTTCCCGCGTCATTGCCGATGAATCTTTGGACGGC